>CALAFV010000390.1 GCA_937891445.1 uncultured Phycisphaerales bacterium
GGCGCGCGGCGGGTTCGGCGGAGCGCTCGGCGCTGTCGCCGAAGCGGGCGCGGAGGGCGTCGCGTGCGACGAGCCGGTCGTCGAAGTCGCGCCGGATCGTTCCGCCGCGGCCGTCGGGGAGGATCTGGTACGTCTCGTGGCCCTTGCCGGCGATGAGGATGACGTCGCCGGGGCCGGCGCGCCGGATGGCGGCGCGGATCGCGCGCTCGCGGTCCTCCTCGAGGTCGATGGTGCGGCCGATCGCGCCGGGCCGGACGCTCAGGGCCCCTCCGGCGACCTGGTCGATGATCGAGCGCGGGTCCTCCGTGCGCGGGTTGTCGGAGGTGATGACGACGCGGTCGGCCAGTTCCGCCGCGACGGCGCCCATGCGCGGCCGCTTCGACCGGTCGCGGTCGCCGCCGCAGCCGAAGACGCACCAGAGTTGCGGACGCTCGCCGTCGGTCGTAGCCGGCGCCGCGTCGATGACGCCGCGGAGGACGGTGAGGACGTTGCGCAGGGCGTCGTCGGTGTGGGCGTAGTCCACGTAGACGGAGATCGGCTGATCGGCGGTTGAGACCAGTTGCAGCCGGCCCGGGGGCGCGGCGACGGTCGCGAGGCCGATCGGGTCGGTGTCGCCCGGGGCGGCGGTCCAGGGGGCGAGGCGCCAGACCGCGGCGACGGCCTGAAGAGCGTTCATCACGTTGTGCGGGCCGATCAGCGGCAGTTCGGCCTCGATCACGCCCCACGGCCCGCGGAGCGTGACGGGGGTCGAGCGGACGAGTTGGCGGTCGATGCGGGCGACGCACTCGGCCCGCTCCGCCGCGGGGGAACCCTCGAGGGCGCAGCGGAGCACGGTTGCGCGGCAGTCGCGGATCATCCGCTCGTGGGCCGGGTCCATGGCGTTGACGATGGCCAGCCCATCTGGCGGCAGCATCTCGAACAGCCGCGCCTTGGACGCGGCGTAGTGCTCCATCGTGCCGTGGTAGTCGAGGTGGTCGCCGGTGAGGTTGGTGAAGATGCCGACGTCGAAGGCGAGGGCCGCGACGCGGCGCTGGTCGAGGGCGTGGCTGGAGACCTCCATCACCGCCGCGGTGCACCCGGCCTCGACCATGACCGCGAGGGTGCGGGAGATCTCGATCGCGGGCGGCGTGGTGAGGACCGCGTCGGCGACGCCGACGCCGTCGTCGATTTGCACGGTGGAGATCATGCCGCAGCGCCGGCCCCGGCCGCCGCGGCCGTTGAGCAGGCGGTGGATGAGGTACGTGATGGTCGTCTTGCCGTTGGTGCCGGTGACGCCGACGAGGTCGAGTTTCGATGAGGGATTGCCGTAGAAGCGCTCGGCCAGCCGCGCGGCGGCGAGGTTCACATCGGGAGTGACCAGCACGGCGACTTCCGGGCTGCGTCCGCCGGCGGCGGGGAGGGGAAGGGCCTCATCGTCGGTCAGCACGGCGACGGCGCCGGCCTCGACGGCCTGCGGGACGAAGCGGCGGCCGTCCTCGGTCAGCCCGCGGCGGGCGACGAAGAGCGAGCCGGGGAGAGCCGTGCGGCTGTCCTCGGTGATGTCGCAGATGCGGATGGACTCGGGAGGGGTGGCGCCGGGTCGGCCTCCCGCCGCGCGCGGACGCGGGAGCGGCCGGATGTCCAGCCCGGAGATCAACTCGCCGACGAGCATGAGGCACGCACCCCTGGCACCCTCTCCCCCCGGGCGCCGGAAGGGCGGTTGGTGCGGGTGGGGGCGGGGGCGCCGCGTGTGATGGTATCGGGCCCCCTTTCGGCGGCGGTTCAGATTTCGGCCGTGTTCCGGGGGGCGGGGCGGGGGCTACCGTCCGGGGTGGAAAGGGCGCCGATGGACCCCGACGACCACGTCTGCCTCTGCTTCCGGGTCAGCCTGCGGAAGATCCGGACGTTCCTGGCGCGGGAGGACCCGCCGGTGGCGTCGCTGATCTCCGAGTGCCTCGGGGCGGGGACGGGGTGCCAGTGGTGCGTGCCGTTCCTCAAGCACCTGCACGCGCAGCACCAGCGCGCGCAAACGCCGGACCTGAAGATCTCGCCGGAGAAGTACGCCGCGGCGCGCGTCGGCTACCGCAAGAGCGGCGTACGCGACGAGGGCGTCGTGCGGGAGGCGGGGGTGGAGAGCGCGTCGGACGAGGGGAAGACGCCGCCAGCATGATGATGTCAGGAATGGCGTGGGCCGTGCAGCGCGCAGGGGACGGCCCATGATCCTGAGGGATCGGTGTGGTTGCCGTGTTGCGTGGCAGGTGACCGCGAGATGAAAAAAGGAGACCCGGCCGCATGGGCCGGGTCTCTGGCTTGTGTGCGTTCCTGAACGTGCGGCTCAGGACTCCAGTTGCCGCAGCGACAGGCCGTACTCGGCCAGTTTCTGCTTCACCTCGGCCAGCGAGGTGGCGCCGAAGTTCTTGACGCCCATCAGTTCGGCCTCGGTGTGGCTGACCAGGTCGCCGAGGGTCTGGATGTTGAGCAGTTGCAGGGCCTTGCGGGCGCGGACGGAGAGGTTGAGGTCGCTGACCGGCTTGGCCAGCAGTGCCTCGGTGCCGGAGCCCTTGAGTTGCTCGATCACCTTCCGCAGCGCCTGGCGGTGGGCGTCCTCGACGCCCTGGCCCAGCCGCAGGCCCTTGCTGGCGAGCATCTGCTTGATCTCGACGAGGCTGCTCTCGCCGAAGTTCTTGTACCCCAGCAGTTCGGCCTCGGTGGTCCGCAGCAGGTCGCCCAGCGTGCGGATGTTCATCTTCTTCAGGCACGTGCGGGCACGCACCGAGAGTTCGAAGTCCGTCACCGGGGTGTCGAGCAGGGCGTTGCGCTTGAGTTTGTCGCGGTCCTGCTCGTCGTCGATGACCATCTCGCGGCTGGCCTGCACGTCCTTCATGTACAGGCGGGCGCGGGGGTGATTGGGGTTGGTGTCCAGCACCTGGCGCAGGCAACGCTCGGCGCGGGCGTAGTCGCCGCGGTCCTCGTAGAGGATCGCGAGGTTGATCAGGGCGTTGACGGGCGCCGGCGGGGTTTCGCAGGCGCGCTCGTACATCGCGATCGCCTCGTCTTCCTCGCCGGCGAGGTCCAGCGCGTACGCCAGGCGGAAGAACGCACGCGGGTCGCCGGGGTCGGCCGCGACGGCGCGGCGGTACTCGGCGATGGCGCCGGCCCGGTCACCCTCGGCCTCGGCCCGCTCGGCGGCGGCGATGTGCGCGGCCGCGGCCTTGGGGTCGCGGTGAACGGTTTCCTGCGCTCCGATGACGACGTCGAGCGGATCCTGCGTGGGGGTCTGGCTCATCGATGCTCCACCCCCCCTCCCCAAAGAGAAGGATGGACAAACGACAGGTTGCGCCGGCTTGGGCGGGAATGGTATGGACGGCTCATGACCCGCTCAAGCCGCGGGGCCGACGGCGGCCGGGGCCGGTTCGGTGCCACACCCCGGACAGGCCGCCCGGCCCTCCAGGCCCGTGCGGTCGTACCCGCACTGGACGCAGGTGACGGGTGTCGGGTCCGGGGGCTCGACCTCGGCGCCCTTTCCCTCCGGGGGGACGGCCCCGGCGGAGCGGGCGAGCAGGTCGAGGCTGCGCCAGCGCCCCCGCATGAAGCGGATCAGCAGGATCGACCCCAGGGCGACGATGTACGCCGCCGAGGCGATCCAGGGGCCGAGGGACTCCAGCCCGGGCGCGAGGGCGATCATCGCGTGCCCGCCGCCGACGATCAGCGACCAGGCGAGGATCATCGTCAGCACGCCCGGCCAGACGGTGTCCCCCGCGCCGCGGAGGGCCGCGGAGATGGTCACGGCGACAGCGTCGAAGAGTTGGAACGCGGCCGCGACGATCATGACCCACCCGCCGATGCGGAGGATCTCGGCGCGGGCGGCGTCGTCCATCCCCGCCGGGATGAAGACGCCCACCAGCGGGTGGCGGAGCAGGAGGAAGCCCAGGGCGCACAGCCCCATGTACCCCATCGTCACGCCCATGCCGAGGTACGCGCGCCGGGCGGCGATGTCCGGGCGCTTCATGCCCATCGCCTTACCGACCATCGCGGTGACGGCGATGGAGATGCCGATCGCCGGCATGAACGACAGGTGCATGTACTGGAGGGCGATCCAGCCGGCGGTGTTCTGCGCCTCGCCGAAGCCGCCGACCAGTTTGGCCATGAAGTAGCCCCAGCAGACGATCTCGGAGCCGAACATCAGGGCGGCGGGCCACCCGATCCTGAGGATGTCGGCGACGTGGGCCCACGAGGGCCGCCAGGCCCGTCGGGTGCCGAAGAGGCGGGCGTAGCGCGGCGAGAGGAAGACCGCGATGGGGATCGACAGTTCCACCGCCGTGCCGATGATGGTGCCGACCGCGGCGCCGCTGACGCCCAGCGCCGGCGCGCCGAGGTTGCCGTAGATGAGCATCCAGTTCGCGAAGACGTTGACGACGTTGCCGACCAGCGCGGCGATCAGGACGGTCATCGGCCGGTGCAGGCCATAGAAGAAGTGGGCGATGCCGCGGGTGGACATCGTGAAGAACGCGCCCATCAGCAGGATCTGGGCGTACTGCGTCTCCAGCCGCACCAGTTCCGCGGAGTGGTTCATCATCCCGAAGATCGCCGGCACCGCCATGGCGTAGGGGAACAGCAGCACCTGGGCCGCCAGCGCCAGCCACAGGCCGTTCCAGCCGTAGGCCGCGCCGCGCTCGGGGCGGCCGGCGCCGTAGTTCTGCGAGACGTAGGTGTTGATGACCTGGAGCAGGCCCATGACGATCGCGATCGGGACGAACGCGATCAGGCCGCCGTTGCCCTGCGCGGCGACGTAGACCGCGTCGGGGGGATGGATCCGCGAGACCATCCACTTGTCCACGAACTGCATCGCCGTGTACGACGTCATCGTCGCCACCGTGGGCGCGGCGATGATGAGCATCTCCAGCAGCGGGGAGCGGGAGGAGTCTCCGGAAACGCCGGGTTGTGCGGCGGCTTGGGCCATAAACGGCGTGGCGTGGCGTGACGTGGGCGTCGTGCCGGTGCGAAGCCTATGCACACACGCACCATCGCCGCGCACCGTGGCGCATCGCGTCCCGCGGCTTATCCGGATGCGGGCTTCCCTGACTTGCCGCGGGCCATGCGCACGGCCAGGCGCAGGGCCTCGGCCATGCTCGCCGGGCTCGCGAGGTTGCGCCCGGCGATGTCGAAGGCGGTGCCGTGGGCCGGGCTGGTGCGGACGATAGGGAGTCCCGCGGTGACGTTGACCGCGCGGTCGCGGTCGAGCAGTTTCACCGGGATCAGCCCCTGGTCGTGGTACATCGCGACCACAAGATCGTGTTTTCCCTGCGCGGCGGCGAGGAAGACCGCGTCGCCGGGGTGCGGTCCGGTGGCGTCGATCCCCGCGGCCCGGGCTTCCTCCACGGCCGGGGCGATCTGGCGCTTGTCCTCGTCGCCGAAGAGGCCACCCTCGCCCGCGTGCGGGTTGAGCCCGGCGACGGCGACGCGGGGAGAGGCGATGCCGAGTTGGCGGCAGGCCTGCGCGCCCAGGTCGATCGCGTCGAAGACGCGCTGGCGCGTGACCAGCCGCGGCACGTCGCGCAGAGCCACGTGGATGGTGACGAGGATCACCCGCAGCGTCGGGCCGACGAAGAGCATCGCCGACCGCGGCGCCTCGAAGCGGCGGGCGAGCACTTCGGTATGGCCGGGGAAGTCGATCCCCGCAAGGTGCCAGGCCTCCTTCGAGATCGGCGCGGTGACAATGCCGTCGGCGGCCCCGGCGCCGGCCGCGGTGATGGCGGCGTCGAGATAGGCGAAGGAGGCCGCGCCGCCGGCGGCGGTCGGTGCGGACGGGGTGGGGGCGTGCGGGTCGTCGGGGAGGGCGCGGACCTCGACGAGGGAGCACCCCGGTCCATCGTGCGCCGGGCTCCGCCAGAAGGGGGTGATCCCGGCCCGGTCCGCCGCCCGGAGCAGGGGGGCCTCATCTCCATAGATAAGGAAGCGGGCCTGGGACCGGAGCCCTTCGTCGGCGAGGGCCTTGACGATGACCTCCGGGCCGATTCCCAGCGGGTCGCCGGCGCTGACCGCGATGCGCAGGTTCTGGGAGGGTGCGGGGGGGGCAGGGGGCACGACGGATGGTAGGGATCAGACCGGGTGGCGGCCCATGTGAAAGGGGGAGGGCCCCACACGGGCGTACCATCCGCTCCGTGCCTCGGTTCCGCACCCTGGTTCCGCCGACACTGCTCGCCGCCGCCGCTGCGCTGGCGGGGGCATGCCAGGCTCCCGCGCCCCCATCACAGGGGGAGGTCGCCGGCACCCCGGATCCGGTGGTTGCCGCCGTTCCTGCGGAGCCGGTTTCAGAACCACCCCCGTCATCGGTGTCGGCCGTGGCGAGCGCGGAGGGCCTCGGCGCGTTCCCGGTCAGTCGCGTTGTGCTCGGCGGGGGGTTGATCGTCGAGGATCTGAGGATCGGCGATGGTCCCCTGTGCGAGGGGCCGGACGCGACGATCGCCGTGCATTATCGCGGCTCGCTTGCCGCGACGGGCGAGGTCTTCGATGCGACGGAGCCGGGGGAGGCGGTCGAACTGCCCCTCGGCAAACTGATCAAGGGATGGAAGCAGGGGGTGCCGGGGATGCGCGTCGGCGGCGTGCGCCGGCTGACGATCCCCGCGGCGCTGGCGTACGGCGACCGCGGGCTGGTGCAGGGGGGACAGGTCGTGATCCCGCCCCGGGCGGATCTGGTGTTCGAGATCGAACTGATGGGGGTGCGGTGAGCCGCCGCTCAATCACCTCGGCGAACGGAGATAACTTCCCATGACCCGCACGAATCGATTTGTCGCCGGCGCTGCGCTGGCTTTTGCCTCGCTGGCCACGCTCGCGACCGCCACGCCCCCGAATCCTCCCGCAACGCCGCCGGAGCAGCCGGCTGAAGAGAAGCCCGCCCCCGCGGCCGACAAGCCCGCCACCGAGCAGGCCGAACCCATCCGGAGAACTGTCATGGAGAGCGGCCTGGTGATCGAGGATCTCAAGATCGGCGAGGGCAAGGAAGTCAAACCGGGCGGCTCGGTCGAGGTGCACTACCTCGGGACGCTCAAGGACGGGGGGACGAAGTTCGATTCGAGTTACGACCGCAATGAGCCCATCGTCTTCGCCCTGGGTGGGGTGATCAAGGGGTGGCAGGAGGGCGTGCCGGGGATGCGCGTCGGCGGCAAGCGGCGGCTGATCGTGCCGTCGGAGATGGCCTACGGCGAGCGGGGCGCGCCGCCCGTCATCGGGCCCAACGCCGACCTGGTCTTCGAGATCGAACTCCTCGACGCCGTGAACACCGAGGACATGGCGACGGATCTGGAGGAAGGCTCGGGCGAGGAGGCGGTGCAGATGGGCGACACCGTGCAGGTGCACTACACCGGCACGCTCGCCGACGGCACCAAGTTCGACTCGTCGCACGACCGCGGCCAGCCGGCGACCTTCCCCCTCGGCCGCGTCATCCCGGGGTGGCAGACGGGGATGCTGGGGATGAAGGTCGGCGGCAAGCGGAAACTGGTGATCCCCTGGAAGTTCGCCTACGGCGAGCAGGGCCGCCCGCCGCGGATCCCGCCGAAGGCGGACCTGACGTTCGAGATCGAACTGCTGAACGTGACGTCGCAGCAGCGCTGATCGAAGCGGACGAGTTTGAGGAAGCACACGGGGCCCGGTCGCGAGACCGGGCCCTTTTGTCGTTGGGGGCTCACACCCGGAAGATCGCTCCCAGGCGCTTGCCTATCAGCGCCGAGGCCCCGACCAGCGCAACCGTCAGCAGCGCCATCCCCCACACCCCCATCGCGCTGGCGATCGACGGCCCATCCCCCAGGCGGTTGAGGAAACTGAAGATCGCCTTGGTGATCGGGTAGTCCTGCTGCTGCTGGGCGAGCACGAGGGAGTCGGAGACCTCGAGCATGGAGAAACTGAAGGCCAGCAGGGCGCCGGCGATGAGGTTGGCGGCGATCAGCGGGACGATGATCCGCCGCACGGCGGTGAAGCGCGAAGCGCCCAGGTTCATCGCCGCGTCTTCCAGTTCGCCGCTGGTCTGCTCCAGCCCCGCCACGGTCGCCCGGACGATGTAGGGCAGGCGGCGCACGGCGTACGCCGCGACCAGCAGCGGCACCGGGTTGGGATCGGCGCCGAAGACCGAGATGAACCCCAGCGGGTTCCCCGCGCCGAACGGCCAGCGCAGGCTCATCGCGACATAGCCGAAGGCCATCACCAGCCCCGGGACCGCCAGCGGCAGCATGCACAGAGCGTCGAGCAGGTGCCGGCCGCGGACCTTCGTGCGGACGACGAGATACCCCACCAGCAGCCCGAGCACCAGCCCCAGAATGACCGCCGCGGAGGCGTAGCGCAGGGAGTTGACGATCGAGCCGAAGGCGTCCGGGTGAGAGAGGGCCTGCTCGAAGTGCGACAGCGTCCACTCCCGCGGCAGGACCGAGCGGTACCACGAGCCGGTGCCGGCGAACGCGGTGAGCACGACGCCGATGTGCGGGAGGAGGGCCAGTCCGGTCACGACGGTGAACAGAAGCGTCGCCCCCGCGGCCCCCCAGGCCGGCAGCGGCCGCTCCGTTGCCGCGCGGGAGGCCTTGGAGTACATCGCGTAGGCCTTGCCGCCGAAGAGCACCTTGCCGACCAGGTACATCGCCACAGCCATGATGAGCATGACCAGCGTCAGGGCGTAGGGCTGCGGGGAACTCTCGACCTCCTTGAGCCCGAAGTAGATCTGCACCGGCGTGATGCGGTTGTAGTCGAAGACCAGCGGCGTGCCCAGTTCGGTGAAGGACCAGATGAAGGCGATCGTCGCCCCGGCGAAGAGGCCAGGGCGGATCAGCGGGAGCGTGATGGTGAAGAACCGGCGCACCGGGCCGGCGCCGAGGTTCTCGGCCGCCTCGTCCAGCGCGGGATCGAGGTTCGCCAGGGCCGCTGCGGCGTTGAGATAGACGATCGGGTACAGGTGCAGGGCTTCGACGATGACGACCCCCCAGAACCGGGCGGTGCCGAGCACGTCCCAGTGCGTCCCGAGCAGCGCGTTGATCGCCCCGTTGCGCCCCAGCAGCGCCTGCACGCCCAGAGCGCCCACGAACGGGGGCAGGATCAGCGGCACGAGGATCAGGGCGCTGAAGGCTCCCTTGAGCGGGAAGCGGTAGCGGGCCGAGAGGAGCGCCAGCGGCAGGGCGATCAGCACGGTGACGAACGTCGTGGCCGCGGCGACCGTCAGGGCGTTGACCATCCCCGCCCGGAGCACGGGGTCTTCCGCGAGCATCGCCACGTGCCGGAGCGTGAACCCCGAGCCGGTCGCGACATCCTCCGCAAACGCCCCGCGCACGGTCAGGGCGATGGGGTACAGCAGCAGCCCCGAAAGCAGCGCGAGCAGCGCGATGAGCAGGGCGTAGGAGGCGGTCTGCCTGGGCAGGCGGAAGGGGCTGGACACGGGACCGGAGTGTAACCACCCCGGCCGCCGCTCTTGTCGCGGGGGTACGCTTCCGATATCAGCGGGGCGGAGAGGGGGGGACGGGGAAGGGGGAATCCAGGACTCATTCGATGCGTGCGCACTTCGCTCTGCCGGCCGTGGTCCTCCCCGCCATGCTCCTTGCCGCCTGCGGCGAGGACAAAGCGAAGGTGGACGCCCTGACCGCCCAGGTCTCGCAACTCCAGGCCGAGAACGCGCGCCTCGCGGCGGAACTCGAGAGCGTCCGGGCCTCGCGGCAGGAATCCGGCCTGGGGATGGCGGACCTGCAGAAGGAGATCGCCGACGCCCGCGCCCGCCTGGCCGATCTCGGCACGCAACTGGACTCGGCCCGGCTCGCCGCGACGACGGCGCAGGCGCAGTACGAGGAGGCGCTGGCCCGGCTCACCGCCGCTGAGACCCGCGCGGCCCAACTCCAGTCCAACCTCGAGCAGACGGCCGAGCGCTGCGAGCGCGAAGTGGAGTCGCTGCGGGCGGAGGTGACGAACCTCCAGGCCCAACTCGCCTCGGCGCTCAAGGCGCTGGAGGAGACGGCCGGGCTGAAGCAACTGATGCCGCGGCGGTGAGCCTTACCGCGCCGGCGGCGTCAGTGCCGCCGGGCCCAGCGTCACGATCGTGACCGGCCCGAGTTGCCGCCGCGACAGGTAGGCGTTGACGTCGTCAAGGGTGATCGCGTCGAAGGCCGCGCGGATCTCCGCGAGGGAGCGCGGGCGACCCAGCCTGTGGTAATCCCCGGCCAGCGCCGCGGCCCGGGCGGCCGTGGACTCGCCGCTGAAGACGATGTTGGACTTGATCCCCGTCATCGCCCGCTCAAACTCATCCGGCCGCACCGCGCCCTCGGGGGTGTTGATGCGGTCCAGTTCGGCCATGAGGACCTCGAGGGAGGTCTGGGCCCGCTCGGGCGTGGTGCCGACGTACGCGAGGACGCGCCCGTAGGCGCGGTCCGCGGCGTAACTGCTGCTGACGCTGTAGCACAGGCCGCGCTTCTCGCGGACCTCGCTGAACAGCCGCGCGGCCATGCCGCCGGAGAGCACGGCGCTGACGACCCGCTCGAGGTTCGCGTCCGGGTGCGGCTCGGGGGGCGCATCGTGCACGACGACGACCTGCACCTGGGCGGAGTCATCCTGCTCATGGTGGTACGTGCCGCGGCCGGTCGGCTCGCCGACGGTCACCGGCGGCGGGGCGCCCTCCCATCCCGTCAGCAGGCGGTCGAGGTGCGCGGCGACGGCGTCGGGGTCCGCCACGGCGCCGGCGATCGCCAGCACCGCGCCGCCCCACGGCGCTGCGCTGGGGCGCACCTGCCTGGCCCACCCCTCGACAAGGTCCGTGCGCGTGATCGCGCGAAGCCCCTCCTCCGTGCCCAGGCCCGACCGATTCAGCGGCGGGGGGTTATGCCGCTCGCGGGCGGCAAGGATCGCCCGTTCCTGGGGGTCATCCGCCAGCGACGCCAGTTCCTGAAGGCACAGGTCGCGGGTCGGATCGACGGCCGACTCGTCCATCCGCGGCCGGCGGACCATGTCCACCAGCAGCGGCAGCGCATCGTCCAGCCGCGAGCCCAGAACGGTGCACGAGAAGCGCAGGTGATAGGTCGCGACGTCCGTCGATCGCGTTGCGCCGACGCGGTCGAGGGCGTCGGCCAGGGCGCGCGAGTCCATCTCTCCGGCCCCGCGGAAGAGGATCTCCGACCACATCGCGCTCAGCCCCTGGCGGTCATCGGGGTCGGTGGCGGACCCGGCGGGGAGGAGCCATGTAATCCCCACGGAGCCGACGCCCGGCATCGGTTCCACGATCAGGGGCATGCCGCACCCGAGCGTGCGCAGCGAGATGGTGCTCATCGTCGTCGGCTCCCGTGGCCCGGCGCCCGCCCGGGGACGGGCGCAGTGGCGATAACACCACCCCCGTGCAGATGGTACAGGTCTTGCGACCGCTCCGCCCTCGGCGCGGCCTCATCCGCCTCATGCATCCGCGGCTCCATACGCGACGGCCGCCGGCCGATAGAGCCCGGGGCCTGCAACCCGAGGGAAGCACGCGTGCGCTGGATCCTTGACATCATCGCGGTGCTGACCCTGGCGGGCCTGGTCGCGGCGGTCGTGGCGTTCCAGCGGGTGCGTTCGGAGCGTGAGCAGCACGTCGCACGCACGATCACCGAGTTGCGGCGTCTGGAGCGGGAGATCAAGTACCGTGCCGTCACGGGCAACGCCCTGAACACCAAGGTCAACGAGGTCGGCTGGCCGGTGACGGTCGAGCCTTCCTGGTTCGAGAACCCGCCGGTCAACATGCTCGTCTCCCCGGATCGCCCCTGGCTTGAGGTGGCCCCGGCCGACGACGCCCATCTGCTGCACCCCCGCGTGCGCGTCACGATCGACGAGAAGCAGGCGGGGTGGTGGTACAACCCGTATCAGGGGATCGTCCGCGCCCGCGTGCCGGTCATGGTCAGCGACACCGACGCCGCCGAGTTGTACAACCGGCTCAACGGCTCGTCGCTGACGTCGATCTTCGAGTCCGAACCGGCCAAGCGCGCGGAGGCGGGAGAGGAGTCGGGGGCGACGGCGGGCACCGTGACGCCTTCGCGCACGACGACGGGCCGCGGCTCCAAGAAGCCGGCGCGCCGCACTGCCGCCGCCCCGCGCTGACCCATCAGCCCCGATCTGGCGCCCATAGCCGCCGATGTGCGATCTTCGGCGATCGTGCGCCCATCGTGCGCTAACTGCGCGAGAAGCCGAGCACATCTTCCATTGTCCACCACCCCGGCGCGCGTCCGTGGAGCCACTTCGCCGCGCGGAGCGCTCCCAGCGCGAACAGGTCGCGGCTGGTGGCGCGATGTATGAGATCGATCACCTCACCGGGGCCGGCGAAGCGGATGGTGTGCTCGCCGACGATGTCGCCGGCGCGGATCGAGAGGATCTGGTCATCCGGCAACTCGCCTCCGGCGTCGCGCACCGCCGCGGCCAGGCGCAGCGCGGTCCCCGATGGGGCGTCTTTCTTGTGAATGTGGTGCGATTCGACGATGGACGCCCTGTATCCCGGCCCCAGCGCCCGCGCCAATCGCGCCGCCGCATCCGCCACCGCGGCGACACCCAGCGACGTATTCGCCGACAGCAGCACAGGAATTTTCGCAGATGCGTCGCGAAGCATCTGCACCGCTTCAGGGGGCAATCCGGTGGTGCCGACGAGCAGCGCGGCGGAGCGCGCCAGCGCCAGATCCAGCGCTGCGCGGGCGCCGGATGGGGATGAGAAGTCAATCACGACGTCGGCGTGCTCGCGCGTTTGTTCGGCGATCAGCGGCGGATTGGGTGCGATCTGTGGTGAAAATGCCGGCTTCCCGAGAGACGGCGCGCCGGCGCGTTCGATCGCACCCGCGATGCGCACCTCGTTGTCGGTTGCGCCCAGCGCGAGGATGCGCGCGCCCATCCGACCCGATGCGCCCACCACGATGATGCTTGTCGTCGCCATTGTTGATGCGCTCGCGATTTGCTTTCTTCGAAGATGAGTGTATCGTGCGCAGTGTGTGCTCAAGCGGTCGGATGCGCACATCCGATACTCAGAGCACGTTGACAAGGCGGCCGGGCGTCGTGGCGCTGCCCGCTGCTGAGTACCTTCTCAAGGCTCGAGACGAGAGTCCGAGGAGACCTAACGATGGCGAAGAAGGCAAAGAAGAAGGCGAAGAAGAAGGCTTCGAAGAAGAAGGGTTCCAAGAAGAAGGCTGGTCGCAAGACCACCAAGAAGCGTGCGAAGCGCCGCGGCCGCCGAGCCGCCGCTGCTCCGTCCATGCCTGCGATGTGAGCCTCACAAACGAACTGACCGGGGAGCGGTGGGCGGCGTAGCCCGCCGACCCGGGCGCCACCGATCGCGGCGGGGCTGGCTCTCAAGAGCCGGCCCCGCGGTCGTTTTGGCCCGAATTTCCCTGTCCAGGACCGCTTTGTGGCCCCCGTTCCCGGCCCGGCAGACAATCCGACATGCCCGCCGACCACGACGAATCACCCCACGCCGCAGCCGCACACGCCAGGCGGGAACTGCGTCGGCATTACATCGGCACCCTCGTCTTCGACGCCGGGGTCACCCCCGTCCGCTATGTCGTCGAGCATGGGTTCCGCCGGTTGCTTATGGCGGTCGAGCCGGCCGCGGCCTCCCTCATGGAGGCGACCCTCTTTGTTCCCGAGGAGCGGGACGGCGCGCTCCAGGCTCTGGTCAGCCTGTCCCCGGCCGACCCGCGCTCGCCGCGCGACGGCGCTCTGACGGACCGTTGGACCGCCTATCACGCGGGCGCGCCGGCTCCGGGAGCATGGCTCTGGGCGACGATCGAGGCGACGAAGTTCGATGGTCAGGTCGCCGCGGGCGATGAGATCACCGCCGCGCCCCCCGCGCCCGATGCTCTGAGGGCTTGCGAGCCGCGCCTCTGCCGGCATCTTAACGCCGATCGCGCCGCCCTCGCCCGCGCATGCCGCGCCATCGCCGGCGTCGAGGTTGGTACGCCCGTCGCCGTGGGTGTTGATCCCGAAGGGGTGGACGTCCGCGCCCGCTTTGGCGTCGTGCGCCTGGAGTTCGATGCGCCGGCGCTGGATGAGCCGGGCGCGATGGAGCGGATCGCCGCGCTGCTGGCGCGGGGAGGCGCGGGGTGACCGCTTCGTCCGACGGCGCTCGTAACTTCCCATCGATGCGCCACTTGCGCGAAGCGCACGCGCACCTGGCCGCCTACGGCCAGGCGCTGACGCTCCCTTCGCTCGCTTCCTGCGCCGGTCTTGCTGAGTGCCTCGACGCCGTTCATCGCGCGGCCGCGGCGGCGCGATCGGGCGCCAACACCCCCGCCTTCGTCCGCTTCACCGCCGCGCGGCCGGAGTCCTGGCCCGAGGCGCGCTGGCCCACGCGCGCCGAACTCGACGCCGCGGCGGGCGAAGGCGTCGCCGTCGTGATCATGTCGTTCGACCACCACACCGCCGCGGCCAACTCCGCCGCGCTCGCCGCCGCGGGCCTCCGCGCAGGCGTGGCGGTGCCGCCGTCGGGCGTCGTCTGCGCCGATGACCACGGCGAGGCGACGGGGGTGCTGCTGGAACATGCGGCGTGGGCCGCCTGGTCGGCCGCGCCGGCGCCGACGGCGCAGGAGC
The DNA here is from genome assembly GCA_937891445.1 of uncultured Phycisphaerales bacterium. Lineage (GTDB taxonomy): Bacteria > Planctomycetota > Phycisphaerae > Phycisphaerales > UBA1924 > CALAFV01. The sequence goes on from CALAFV010000390.1 coordinate 14,530, forward strand.
GCCTCGACCACGTCCGGGCC
>CALAFV010000391.1 GCA_937891445.1 uncultured Phycisphaerales bacterium
GCCGTAGGAGAACCTGCGGCTGGATCACCTCCTTTCTAAGGGATTTCCTTAGACCGGACCGCCGGGGAGACCCGGTATCCGGACTGTCAGCGCATTCTTGTCCGCCGCCGGCCCACAAGGCCGGATCGGATAGGCCGTCGGTAACGCCGGTCGAAGGCCGCCCAACTGTCACGAACTTCGCAACGCCCATCGCCTCGCGCGGTGGGCGTTGTCGTTTTTGTCCCTTCTGGGTCGACGCTTTGCGATTCACCCTCGCACGGCCATCGCCCCTCAGGCCTTGCGGCTCAACTCTCGACGCCGCCGTTCTCCGCCGCGGACTCGGCGCGCAGCCGCTTCTTCATGTGCCGCGCGATCTGCCCCGTCCGCAGGTAGATGATGTCCTCGGCGATGTTCGTCATCAGGTCCGCGATCCGCTCCAGGTCGCGCCCGAGGCGGTAGACCAGCAGCCCTACCAGCCGGGCGTGCTCGGAGTTGTCCATCATCTCCAGCGTTTCGTCGAACAGCCGCCGGTGCAGCGAGTCGATCACCTCGTCCCCCAGCACGATCGCCTTGGCCGCCTCGGCGTCCTCGTCGCGCAGTGCGCGCAGCAGCGTGTGGCACACCATCGGCACACGCTCCCCCAGTTCCCGCAGCGCCGTGGGCCACGCCGGTCGGATCCCCGGCGGGATCTTCGCCACCACCTTCGCGATCGCGCACGCGTGGTCCGCCACGCGCTCCACGTCCGAGTTCACCTTCAGCACGAACGTGAGGTACCGCAGGTCCTTGGCCACCGGGTTCTGCAGCGCCATCACCTTGATGCACGCCGCCTCGATCTCGACCTCCTCGCGGTCGATCCCCTCGTCCTGCTTGCGGATCCTCTTCGCCGCCTCGATGTCCAGCCGCCACAGCGCATCCAGCGCCGCCTCGACCATCCCCACCGCGGTGGTCGCCTCTTGCAGCAGCCGTTCCTTGATCGCCGCGATGTCGCGCTCGATCGCCGTGGTGTGGACGTGCCGCGCCTGCTCGCCGGCCTGTTGGGCCGGGGAGGTCTGCGATGGGGTAGGGGAGGGCTGGCTGGATGGCATGACCGTTGGGCTCGGTTCGGGTCGGGTCAGGTCGGTTGGACGAAGCGGCGGCCGCGCCGCGTCCTGAATCTAAGGGTAGGGATCGGCATGGGACCCACCCCAGCGGTGGATTTCACCGATTCTTCCACAAACCCACCGCTGCGCCACACCGCATGCTCTCTCGGTCGCCTCGCTGCCGTCGGTGCGGTACCATCCCGGTCGAATGAGAATCGGCCCCTACACGCCTGCCGCGATTCCGTTGACCGCCGGCCGCATCGCGCCGGCCCGTCCGATCCAGCCGAGCAACCCGTTCCACATCGCGCGGGCCTACGCGGCCGCGCCGGTCGCCGCCGTGCCCACCCGTTCCGAGGGCGTGGAGCGGCTGGTGGCGGGCGTCGTCCCCGGTGGAATCTCCTTCGAAGCGGCTGGCAGGCCCGAGCCCACGTCCGCGGCGACCCTCCCGTTCTACACCCACCCCGCCGATCGCAACGCCGCCGCGACCGGTGTCGTCCTGGGCCGGGTGCTCGATGTCAACGGCTGAGACGCCCGCCCGCGGCGAGCCCCTGCCCCGGCGCTCCGACCTCGCGCATCACTGGGGTCTGGACCCCTCGGTCGTCTTCCTCAATCACGGCTCCTTCGGCGCTACGCCGCTGGTCGCGCTCGAGCGCCAGCAGGAGTTCCGCGCCCGCATGGAGGCCGAGCCGATCCGGTTCGTCGTGACGCAACTGGAGGGGTTGCTCGACGAGGCCCGGGCCTTCGTCGCCGCCTTCGTCGGCTGCAACCCGGACGATCTCGCTTTCGTCCACAACGCCACGATGGGCGTGAACACCATCCTGCGGTCGCTCGACTTCGCTCCCGGCGACGAGATCGTCACCAGCGCCCACGAGTACAACGCCTGCAACAACGTCATCGACTACGTTGCGCAGCGCACGGGCGCCCGCGTCGTCCGCGCCGAGATCCCCTTCCCCGTGACCTCCGAGGACGAAGTCGTCGGCGCGATCCTGAGCGTCGTGACGCCGCGCACCAGACTCGTCCTCCTCAGCCACATCACCAGCCCCACGGCCCTGGTCCTCCCCGTCGAGCGCATCGTCCGCGAGTTGAACGAGCGCGGTATCGACACGCTCGTGGACGGCGCCCACGCCCCCGGCATGCTCGACCTCAACGTCGAGCGCATCGGCGCGGCGTACTACACCGGCAACCTCCACAAGTGGGCCTGCGCCCCGAAGGGCTCGGCCTTCCTCTGGGTCCGGCGCGACCGCCAGCACCTCATCCGCCCGCTGATCATCTCTCACGGCGCCAACTCGCCGCGCACCGATCGCTCGCGCTTCCGCCTGGAGATGGACTTCCTGGGCACGATGGACTTCTCCGCCTGGCTCGCGACACCCGAAGCGATCCGCGCCGTCGGCGCGATGGTCCCCGGCGGCTGGCCCGAGGTCCGCCGCCGCAACCGCGATCTCGCCCTTGCCTCCCGTGATCTGATCAGCCGCGAACTCGCCGCCGCCGGCGTGCCCAACGCCGACGTCCGCGCCGCCCCTGATTCCATGGTCGGCTCCATGGCCATCGTCGGTCTCCCCGACCGCGCCCCCGGCGAGACCCCGCAGCCTTCTCGCTACCACGACCCGCTGCACGACCGGCTGATCGACCGCTGGCACGTACAGGTGCCGATCGTCCCCTTCCCCGCGCCGCCGCGCCGGTGGCTGCGCATCTCTGCCCATCTTTACAACACCCTCGACCAGTACGCCCACCTCGCGCGGGCTCTGATCGCCGAGTGCCGCTCCTAGACCCGCTCTCGCGGCGAATCGGCTCCGCGGCCGCAACAGGTCTGGCGACTTCACGTATTCTGGGACATCCTTTGGCGTCCGCCCCCGGGGCGGCCGTGCCCTCACTGCGCCGCATCTCGATCGCGCACGCGGGCTCGCGGCCGCCGCTCGTCGTCCGGCCCGGCGGCGCTCGTGCGCAATCAGGCCCGCCTCGCGGGCCGGAGAACAAGGAATCGGTCCATGAGGCGCGGCTGGTCCATCCTCGCGGCGTTGGCGTTCGCATCATCCTCCGCGGCGGCCCCCGACCCGCAGCCGCAACCCGCCGAGGCCCCCGTCCGCTACGACGGGCACAAGGTCGTGCGTGTGCCGATCCACTCGCTGCGCGACCTGCGCCTCATGCAGCAGTTCAGCCAGGACACGTGGGTGTGCGGCCCGATCCGCGCCGGACTGGTGGACTTCCGCGTCGAGCCGGACACGCTCCCGCTCCTCGACGCCGCCGGGATTCAGTACGAGGTCGTCATTCCCGACGTTCAGGCCCTCATCGACGCTGAGCGGGCCCAGATCGAAGCCGCGGCCGATGCCCCGGGCGGCTTGCGCGGCCCGGACTGGTTCGAGACCTACCACACCTACGGGGAGATCAGCCAGTATGTCAACTCGCTCGTCGCCCTCCGCCCGGACCTGGCGACGCGCTTCGCCGCGGGCGAATCCCTCCAGGGGCTCGAGATCTTCGGCGTGCGCATGACGAGCCCGAAGGGCACGAACAAACCCGCGATCTTTCTCAACTGTCTCCAGCACGCCCGCGAGTGGATCACCGGCGCGGCGGGCATGTACATCGCCGACAAACTCGTGCGAGGCTACGGCGTCGATCCCGTCGCCACCGAGATCCTCGACGCCTACGAGGTCTACATCGTCCCGGTGAGCAACCCCGACGGCTACTCCTACACGTGGACCAACGCGCGGCTCTGGCGCAAGAACCGCCGTCCCAACGCCAACGACGCCTTCGGCGTCGATACCAACCGCAACTGGGGCTACCAGTGGGGGGGACAGGGCGCCAGCGCCGACCCCGGCAATGAGACCTACCGCGGCACCGGCCCCTTCTCCGAGCCCGAGACGCAGGCCCTGCGCAACTTCATCGCCGCCCGGCCCAACATCGTGATGAGCGTGGACATCCACTCCTTCTCCCAACTCATCCTCTCGGCCTGGGGGTACACCGCGGCTCCTCCGCCCAACGCGATCGTCTTCGCGGAGATGAACGCACGCATCGAGGCCGCGATGGAGAGCGTGGACGGCCAGAACTTCACCGCCGGCCCCACCTACACGACGATCTACCCCGCCAGCGGCGTCGCCAGCGACTGGGCCTACGGCGAGCGTCAGATCTGGGGCTGGGGCTTCGAGCTCCGTCCCGCTTCCGGCGGCAACAGCGGCTTCATCCTCCC
>CALAFV010000392.1 GCA_937891445.1 uncultured Phycisphaerales bacterium
CCGCATCGTGCCGAGGTACTTCGCCCGGATCTTGCGGAGTTCGCGCTGCATCTCCTGGAGCGTCGGAACCGGTTCGGCGTCCGCCGGCGTGGCCGTGTCCGCCACGACCTGCGCCGCCTTGGCGGCGGCCTCGGCCGGCCGGCTCTCGTCGTTGCCGCACTCCTGCCCCAGCGCCCCCGCGGCCAACACGCCCGAGGCGATCATCGCCGCACCCCACACCGTCCGACGAGTCATCATGCTGCGGACTCCCTGAACCCCGCGAGGTGGGCTTCTTCCGTGGCCGGCCTTCGGCGCGCATGGTTCGCGCCGCAGGGCCATCCTGTTAAGCGATACGACGCCCGACCTATGCCGGGGTTCCCTCGTTTACGCGGCTGTACGGGTGAAAGACGGGCGGTTGGGCGGGCTTGGGCCTTACTCGTTTGGCCCGAGGGCGACCATCCACCCCGTCCCCAGTTGGGTCTGGGCGGCCTGGGCCTGCTGCCGCGAGGTGAACCGCCCGACCTGCACGACGAAACTCGGCCGCCCCTTGTCGTCCGTCCGCTCGACGATCCGCGGCTGGAGGCCCAGGGCCCCGGCGGTCGGGGTGATGTCCCGGGCGGCCTGCTGGGCGTTGGCTCGGGTGGAGAAGACGCCGATCTGCACCGTGTAGTTCCCTGACTCCAGGCGGTCCGCGATCGCCTTCTTCAGATCGGGGCTCACGGCCATCGCCGAGGCCACGGTGTACTGCGTCTTCGCCTGTGGCTGGCGGCGCAGGGCCATGAGGCTGTCGCCGGCCTTCATCGCGGCGCGGGCGCCCTCGTCGCCGGAGAGTTTGCGGGCCGCCGAGATCAGCAGGCCGGCGGCCTTTTCATGCAGGTTGCGTTCGGCGGCGATCAGGCCCAGGGCGGCCTCGGCGCGGCCGGCGATCTGTGGGTCGCGGCTGGAGGTGAGCGGGCCGAGCAGTCGCTCGGCCTCGGCATGGTCGTGCAGGGCGTGGGCGGCCAGGCCGGCGATCAGCGCGGGACGCTGGGCCCGCTCCCCGTCGCTGCGGCGCAACTCCGCGTCGGCCAACGACTTGGCGAGGCCGTACTTCCCCGCGGCGTAGGCCTCGACGTACGGCTCCTGGCGGCCGCGGGCGCCGGTGTGGGCCGATGTGCCGCCGCCGGAGGCGCTGTACCCCGCGCTGCCGGGCTCGATCACCGAGACATCCTCGACGACCATCCGCCCCCCGCCGCCGCACCCCATCAGAGTCGCCAGCCCCACCACGCACGCCACCACAACCACGTGCCGCATGATCCATCTCCGTCCCGAGTCCCGGCAGCGCCGGCAGGACGGCGGGCGCCGGGGTCGCTAGCGTATCGGCTCGCCGCGGCCGCGCGGCACCATACTTTGACCTCCCGGCAAGGAAACTCGGCGGGCTCCATGTCGCTGCACTGGCCGATCATCAAGTCGCTCCTGGCCAACCCGCGCCGGCCCGCGGTCGTCGATGACCGGCGGACGGTGAAGGCGGTGGAACTGGTCGTGGGAGCCGCTCATCTCGCCGCCCACCTGGCCCCGCGGTGCGCAACGGACACCCTGGGGGTCATGCTCCCGACCAGCGCGGCCTTCCCGGTCGCGGCGCTGGCGGGGTGGATGCTCGGCAAGGTCATCGTGCCGCTGAACTACCTGCTCAAGGCGGACGACCTGCGGTACATCCTGCAGGACTGCGGCACCGACACGGTCGTCACCGTGCAGCCGATGCTCGACTACCTCGGGCCGGCGGCGGTGGCGGAGGCTTTCGGCGACGGGGCGCGGCTCACGCGGCTGGAAGATGTGGACTTCAAGGGGGTTCCGGACCTGCGCTGGCCCGCGGCGGCGGAGGACGACGACCTTGCGGTGCTGCTGTACACCTCCGGGACCAGCGGCCGGCCCAAGGGGGTGATGCTGACCCACGGCAACATCTCCGCGAACATGGACCAGATCTGCGACCACGTCCACTTCACCAGCCGCGACGTGATGCTGGGCGTGCTGCCGCAGTTCCACAGTTTCGGGCTGACGGTGCTGACGCTCCTGCCGCTGACGGCGGGGATCAAGGTGGTGTACACGGCGCGGTTCGTGCCCAACAAACTTGTGAAACTGATCCGCGAGCACCGGCCGACGGTGTTCGTGGCGATCCCGTCGATGTACAACGCGCTGCTGCACCTCAAGGACGCCACCGCGGAGGACTTCGCGTCGCTGCGGTACATCGTCTCGGGGGGCGAGCCGCTGCCGCAGGCGGTCTTCGAGGGGTTCCGCGAGCGGTTCGGGGTGACGATCAACGAGGGGTACGGGCTGACGGAGACGTCGCCGGTGACGAACTGGTGCCGGCCGCACGAGTGGCGCCCGCGGACGGTGGGGATGCCGCTGCCGCGGGTGCGCGAGCGGATCGTGGACCTGAACACGGGGGAGGACCTGCCGCCGGGGCGGGAGGGGGAGATCCGCATCGCTGGGCCGAACGTGATGCGCGGCTACTACCGGCTGCCGGAGGCGACGGCCGCGGCGTTCGACGAGCACGGGTACCTCAAGACGGGGGACATCGGGCGGTTCGACGAGGATGGGTTCCTCTACATCACCGGGCGGCTGAAGGAGATGCTGATCATCGGCGGCGAGAACGTCTTCCCGCGCGAGATCGAGGAGGTTCTGAACCGGCACCCGGCGGTGAAGGACTCGGGTGTGGTGGGGATCCCCGACCCGATGCGCGGCGAGGCGCCGGTGGCGTTCGTGGAGATGGCGGAGGGGGCTGAGTTCAACGAGCGGGAACTGATCGCCTGGTGCCGTCAGTCGCTCCCGGGGTACAAGGCGCCGGCGGAGATCCGGCGCATCGATGCGCTGCCGCGGAACCCGACGGGGAAGGTAATGCGTCGGGAACTCAAGGCGATGCTGGGCGATGCTGCTGCGTCGCCGGCGTGAGTTGGGTCAGGAAACAGGAAGTCGGAAGAAGGCCGGCGTTTACGCCCGGTTACCGGGTGGGGGAGCGGCCGCTACGATGCGTTGGCGGCCCAACGCGGCCCGGGAGAATGGCGCATGGAAATCTACATCGACACGGCGAACCTCGACGAGATCAAGCAGGCCGCTGAGATGGGGATCCTCGACGGGGTGACGACCAACCCGTCGCTGATCGCCAAGGAAAAGGTCCCGTACGCCAAGCGGCTCGCGGAGATCTGCGAGGTCGTGAAGGGGCCGGTGTCGGCGGAAGTGATCGCGACCGACCTGGAGGGGATGCTGAAGGAGGGACGCGAGCACGCGAAGATCGCCGAGAACATCGTCGTCAAGTGCCCGACGACGCTCGACGGGCTCAAGGCGTGCAAGGCGCTGAGCGACGAGGGGATCCGCGTCAACATGACGCTGTGCTTCCAGCCGATGCAGGCGCTGCTGGTCGCCAAGGCGGGGGCGTTCCTGGTGAGCCCGTTCATCGGGCGGCTGGACGACATCTCCGAGGACGGGATGGGGCTGATCCACAAGATCAGGGCGATCTACGACAACTACGGCTTTGAGACCAAGGTCCTTGCTGCGTCGATCCGCCACCCGATGCACCTGGTCGAGTGCGCCCTGGCCGGCGCGGACGTGGCGACGGTGCCGTTCAACGTCATCATGCAGATGCTCAAGCACCCGCTGACGGACATCGGGCTGGAGAAGTTTGTGGCGGATTACAAGAAGGCTTTCGGTTCCTGAACATTCCGAACCGCGAGCGTCAGCCAGCGGCTCGGAGGCGGGGCCATCCCCTCCGAGTAACGCCCAACAGGCCCGGTGGGCTTTGTTGCCATTGGCTCGGAGTCGCTCGCTGACGCTCGCGGTCTGGAACCCTGCTACGCGTCCGCTGGTGCCACCTCAAAGACGAACTCCACCTCCACCGGCGCATTGAGCGGCAGCGACGGCGCGCCGACGGCGGCGCGGGCGTGGCGGCCGCGCTCGCCAAAGATCTCGACCAGCAACTCACTGGCGCCGTTGGCCACCTTGGGTTGGTCCGTGAAACTCGGGTCGCAGGCGACGAAGCAGCCGACGCGCACGACGGAAACGATCCGGCTCAGCGAACCCAGGGCGGCCTTGGCAGCGGCGAGGCCGTTGAGGACGCACTGGCGGGCGCAGGCCTGGGCGACCTCAAGAGGCACCACCCCGGGGACGGTGCCGGTGGCCAGCATCGCCCCATCGCGGAGGGGAACCTGACCGCTTACGAACAAGAGCGAGCCGGCCTGCTTCGTGGGGATGTACGCGGCCACCGGTTTCGGGGGGGGTGGGAGGGTCAGGCCGAGTTCAGCGAGCCGGGTTTCGGGAGAGAGGGGGGCAGG
>CALAFV010000393.1 GCA_937891445.1 uncultured Phycisphaerales bacterium
CACCCCGCGCCAGTTGCACGGTCGAGTGCTCGTACTCGCAGCGCTCATCCACGCTCAGCAGCACCCCGGAGGCCTCGACCGGCCGCACCGCGCCGTCCGACCGCGACACCAGGATCGGGTGCGGGTGCCCCGCCGCGGCGAGCCGGATGGTCCCGTCGCGCGAGTCGATGATCCCGCAGATGGCCGAGGCCATGCGCGCCGGCCCGCCGCGCGAGCCGCACAGCGCCAGGTTGAGGTTGGCCAGCGCCTCCGCGGGCGGGATCAGTTGCGGCCCATCCGGCCCCGCGCGTTTGAACGACATTTGCGCCGTGATGAACAGTGTCAGCAACGCCGCGGCGACGCCGTGGCCCATCGCGTCGGCGAGGACGAACCCCGCGTGGTGCTCATCCAGCCGCACGATGTCGTACACATCGCCGGAGACGAAACTCGCCGGCCGGTAGAGCACTTCGAAGGCGACGCTCGGCAGGTCGGGGAAGACCTTGGGGAGGAACTCGCGCTGGATGTGTCCGGCCAGCAGCAGTTCCTCCTGAAGTTTGTCGATCTCGGCGCTGGCGCCGCCGTGGACGAAGTGCGCGGCCCGCAGTTCGGTCTGCAGCCGCCGCACCGTCGGCTGGCGCGTGGCCAGCGTGTGCAGCACGCACGCCAGCGTCGTCGGCGGGGTCGTCGGCGGCAGCACGATGAAACTGTCGGAGGCGAGCATCGCCAGCCGCTCGTCCTGCACCGTGGCCAGGTACACGGCCGGCGTGAGGCTCTCCTCGATCAGGTCGGCCAGGCGCAGCACGGCCGGCGCGCCGCCGCGCGGGTTGTTGCCGCCGAGGATCAGGACCACGTCGTACTCGGCGATGGTCGCCGCGGAGTCGAGGTCGGCCGGCTCGGGTGTGTGGATCTCGGGTCGGATCGCCCCGGAGGGCCAGCACCTCGCCAGCGCCTCGCCGAACGCCGCGATCGACCAGTCCTGCTCATCGACCACGATCGCCGCAATCCGTGCCGGGCGGCGTCCTGTGGCGAAGCCGGTCGAGAGGGGTCCGGGAAGTGGGGGGAGCATCCAGGGCATCCGTGCCGCCCCCGCCCCCCCCGGACAGGGGGCTGGCGCGGGGCCTTGGCGACGGATCGGCTTACCGGGCTCGCTTCTTGAGCCCCTCGATGTCAAACTCGACCTTGTCGCCCGGTTTGAGCCCGAGTTCCTTGATCTTCCCGCCCTTGAGTTCGATCGCGATCCCGGTGGGGAAGCGGCTGGCGTAGCGCTTGAGCCGTTCCTCGTACTCGAAGGCCGTTTCGTTCGGCTCGCGCGGCTTTTCGGGGATCATCGCGTGCGTCACCAGCACGCGGCCCGCGCCGTCGAGGAACATGATGTCGATCGGGACCGGGCAGTCGCGCATCACGAAGTAGCGCACCTGGATGTCGGGGAAGACGAAGATCATCCCGCCGTCGTCGGGGATCTCGGTGCGGCCGCTGAGGCCCTTGATGCGCGTCGCATCGTCGAGCGCGGGCTCGACCTTGAACGTCTTGCCGGCGATCTTCACCGGGATGCGCTCGGGCTCCTTGGGCTTCTCGGGCTCTTTCTTCTCCGGATCCTTCTTCGCCGGCTCTTTCGCGTCGGGCTGCTTGGCCGTGTCGCCGCCCTGGCCGCCGGAGGCCTGGAGCGTGCCGGTGCCGTCGCACGCGGCGAGGCTCATCGCGAGGATCAGGGCCGCCGCGGGACGCGCGAGGCGAACGAAAGCAGCCATTGGTCATCCTCCGGGGTGAAGGTGATCGGGCCCTTGGGGATTGTATTCGGATCCAGCCGGGCGCTGAACTCCGCGGCGGACATTGGCCGGCGCGGGCCCGCGTCCGGCCCCAGCGTCCATGAGGCGATGAGCCCGATGATCGCCTCGGCGGGGACGCCCAACTCACGATAGTGGTCCACGCGGGTGTCGCCGTGGCGTTTGGCGAGCCGGCGGCCGTCGGGGCCGCGCACGAGCGGCACGTGCATGTACGTGGGTTCGGGCGAGAGCCCCAGGGCTCTGTACAGCAGCAGTTGCCGCGCGGCGGAGTCGAGCAGGTCGTCGCCGCGGATGACGTCGGTGACGCCCTGACGGTGGTCGTCCACGACGACGGCGAGTTGGTACGCGGGCTGGGCGCGCTTCGTCCAGACGACGAAGTCGCCGACGATCGCGCTGACGTCGAAGCGCTGGGGGCCGGCGAAGTCGTCGGTGAACTCGACAACGCCGGGGGGGACGGCGAAGCGCCAGTTGGTGGACTCGGCGGCGGCGTCGAAGTCGGTGGGGGCCAGCGGCGGGCGGAGGTGGGCGGGGAAGGGGATGTCGTGGGCGCCCTCCTGCGGGGCGCCGGCGGCGGCCTCGATCTGGGCGCGGGTGAGGTCGGAGGGGTAGACGAGGGCCTTGGCCGCGAGGGTCCGCATGGCGGCCCGGTAGGGGGCCAGGTCGCGGGACTGGACGAGGGGGTTGTCGGGCGGGCTCGGGGGGAGCGGCGGGTCCCAGTCCATGCCGAGCCAGCGGAGCGTGTCGGCGAGGGAGTCGGCCGCTCCGGGCTTGACGCGGGGCGTGTCGAGGTCCTCGATGCGGAGCAGGACCCTCCAGCCGCGGCGGCGGGCGATGGCCCAGGTGATGAGGAAAGTGCGCGCGTTGCCGAGGTGGAGGGCCCCCGTGGGGGAGGGCGCAAGTCGGGTCGTCCGTTGGGGATAAGGAAGGGCTGAGAGGCGGGGCACGGCGGGAACGATACACTGTGTCGGTCCAGGAAAGACCGGCGGGGACGGCGGAGGCACCGGAGCAGGGGATGGAGAAACTTACCGAACCGCAGATCGATGCTCAGTTGACGTCGCACCCCGAGTGGTCGGAGATG
>CALAFV010000394.1 GCA_937891445.1 uncultured Phycisphaerales bacterium
TGATCCTCGAGTTCGGGCGGCCGCGATGGGCGCCGGTGCGGTGGTTCAACGAGTTGTATTGCAAAAGGATCATGCCGTGGACGGCGACGCTGCTGAGCGGGGACCGGTCCGGGGCGTACCGGTACCTGCCGGCGTCGGTGGAGACGTTCATGACGGAGGGGGAGATGTGCGACCTGCTGCGGGCCAGCGGGTTCTCGGGCGTGGGGGCGGAGGGGCTGACCTTCGGGATCTGCACCTGCTATAGGGGGGTGGTGGGGGGCTAAGAGGGCATGTCCGGCGTGCTTATCGGGCCACGCGGCGGATGCTGCGCGTCGGGGGTGCTGCGCTTCAAGAAATCGCTCCAATCTTGAGGGGTTGCGCGGGTGGGCTCGATAGACGACTGGCCGCTGGGAGCGGCGACCGGCCGGGAGCGGCCGGACGAAGAGGAGCGGGCCCGCGCGGGGCAGAGCCCACGGGCGGGCCGGACGCGAACGGATTGGAGCGTGTGATGAACCGGGAAGCCCTCGTGGAGCGTTTCTTCGAGACCCTTGTGACGGGCAACCGCGCCGCGGCGCGGCAGGTGATCGACCTGGCCAAGGGCCAGAAGATGACCCCGCAGGACCTGATCACGGACCTGTTCTGGCCGACGTACGAGACGATCCAGCGGATGTTCCGTGCGGATCAGTTGACGACGCTGAGCCACCACATGGCGTCGCGGCTGCTGCGGGTGCTCGTGGACCAGAACGCGGCGGAACTGCCGCGGCCGCAGTCGAAGACCCGCTCGATTTTCGCGGTGTGCGGGCCGAGCGACGCGGACGAACTGGGCGGGCAGATGGCGGTGGACCTGCTGGAAGCGGCCGGGTTCGAGGTGGCGTTCGCGGGTGGTGGGATCGCCAACGACGAGATCCTGGGGCGCGTGCAGCAGGAGCAGCCTGACGTGCTGCTGATGTTCGCGTCGGCGGCGTCGGACCTGCCGCACATCCGGCAGTTGATCGACACGCTGCACGAGATTGGGGCTTGCCCGCGGCTGCAGATCGCGGTGGGCGGCGGCGTGTTCAACCGCGCAGACGGGCTGGCGGAGGAGATCGGCGCCGACCTGTGGGCCGAGGATCCGCTGGAACTGGTCGAGCGGCTGACGAGCGAGCCGATGCGCCGGGCCGGGACGAACCAGCGGACGGTTGGCCGCAACCGGCGCGTCCGGCACGCGGCCTGATTTGGCGGGAGGACAACAACGACGGAGAACGGGGCCGCGTCGCGGACGCGGCCCCGTTTTCTTTTCCGGGAAGTGGGGGGCTGCCGGGCAGTCGGGCCCGCAGGGCTCTTGGAACCGCGAGTTTGGTCGCGAGCGGGGCCGCGGGGAAGGGATCTTTCCGGGGGGGGTGCAACTCCTCAGGGGGGGCGACCGGTATACTGGCTCACGATGACCCGCGCCGAGGAACGGGCCCTGATCCAGCGTGCCATCGCGGGCGACCGGGCCGCGGCGGAGGAGTGCATCCGGGCGCACCAGGGGTCGCTCTACGCGTACATGCTGCGGCTGTCGGGGCGGCCGGATGTGGCCGAGGACATCGTCCAGGACGCGTTCGTGCGGGCGCTGACGAACCTGGAGCGGTTCGATTTCCGCTTCCGGTTCTCGACGTGGCTGTTCACGATCGCCAAGCGGCTGTACGTCAACGCGTGCCAGAAGCACAAGCCGTCGTTCGACAGCGACCTGGTGGACTTCTCCGAGGGGATGGGGGCGCGGCCGGAGGGGCCGGCGATGGACCGCGAGGCGCAGGGGCAGATGTCCGGCGCCGTGCAGCATGCGCTCAATGCGCTGTCGGAGGAGCAGCGCGAGATCATCGTGCTGTTCTACCAGCTCGAGTGGCCGATCTCGCAGATCGCCGAGTACATGTCGATGCCGGAGGGGACGGTCAAGAGCCACCTGCACCGGAGCCGGCGGCGCATGCGCGATGCGCTGCTGGCGCATGAGCGGCACGCGGCGTCGGTGGCGGAGGCGTGGTCGTGAACGCCGTCCCTCCGCTTCCTCCAGGTGGCTCCGGCGGCGGCTTCGGTGATCCCGGGGCGCGGCGGCGCAGGCTGCGCGACATCCAGGATGTGGTCAGTTCGCTGCGCGAGCCGGTGCAGGCGCCGGACCTGACGCGGGCGATCCTGAAGCGGGTGGAGGCGGAGAAGCCGTTTGCGGATGAACGGACGCGGCGGCTGGTGTGGATCAGCCGGCTGGGGCTTGCCGCGAGCCTGGCGGTGGCGGCGGCGGGCGTTGCGCTGATGCACCGGTCGGCGCCGCAGTGGCTGCATCTGACGCCGCAGAGCCAGCCGCTCTCGGATGTCGTGGCGACGGCGGGGGATGAGGTCGTGTCGGGGCTGCAGGTGTTCCGGACCAGGTTGGCCTCC
>CALAFV010000395.1 GCA_937891445.1 uncultured Phycisphaerales bacterium
CGGCGCCGTGCGCCGCATGATCGTCCGCTTCCTCCTCGGCGCGAGCGCGATGCTCGCCGGCGTCGCGCTCTTTGACCAGGGCCGGCTCTTCTACCTCGTCCGCACCCGCCCGGAAGTGTGGGCGATCATCATGGTCGGGTACCCGGTCCTGAGCGTCTATCCGCAGGAGATCATCTTCCGCGCCTTCATGTTCCACCGGTACAAGCCCGTCTTCCGCGCACGCTGGGCGATGATCATCGCCAGCGCCGCCGCCTTCGGGTACGCCCATGTCGTCTTCAACAGCCCCATCGCCGTCGCCCTCTCGACGATCGGCGGCGCCATCTTCGCCCTCACCTACGACCGGACCCGCTCCACGCTCTTCTGCGCGATCGAGCACGCCCTGTACGGCTGCTTCATCTTCACCGTCGGGCTCGGCGTGCACTTCTACGCCGGAACAATGCGTTTCGCCGAGTCCGCGGCGGGGGCGGCGGGCTGGTAACAATTGCGGCGACACACATCGGACCGGGGGGGGAGGGGGGAGGGGGATGGAGAGACCCGATGACCATGCTCAGCGCTGCGCTCAGCCTCCTCATCGCGATCCCCACACTCCCTGCTCCCTCCGACCCGCCCGCCGCAGCGCCCCAGCCGGCCGACGCCGCGCCCGAGACGACCCCACCCGCCGAGCCCGCCCCGCCCGTCGGCCAGTGGCATCCGCTGACGTTCGAAGGCAAGGAAGGCCGCATCCACGAGGCGAGGCTCTGGTCCCCCGAGCCGGAGAAGGCCAACGGCGTCGGCGTGCTGCTCATCGGCGGCGGCGCCGCGACGGACATGCACTGGACGATCCCCGGCTTCGTCCCCACCGTCGAGGGCCGCCCCGACCGGCAGACCACGCTCGACGGCCAACCGACGCGCGACGCCGACACCATCGCCCAGGCCCTCGTCGAGCGCGGCTTCGCCGTCCTCCAGTGGAGCATGATCCACCGCGACGACCCGGCCTATCGCGAGAATCCCATCCGCGCCGCGGGCGTCGAATACCCCGACAGCGTCGACCTGACGCGCAGCGCCCTGCGCCTGCTCCGCGAGCAGCCGGGGATCGATCCGAACCGCATCGCGCTCGTCGGCCACAGCCTCGGCGCCACGCGCGCCTGCCACGTCGCCGACGACGGCGTCATCGCCATCGTCTGCCTCTCGGGCGCGAACCTCAGCAAGATCCGCGGCCGCCCGGCCGACTTGACCGAGCGGGCGCTGCGGGCCGCGAACGACGCCGACATCGAGCGCGACGACGCCATCGACGCCGACGAGTTCCAACTGTGGGCCCAGCGCAGCGACGCCCCCTCGCTCTACCGGGCCGGCTTCATCGAAATGGACCGCGACCACGACGGCTCCCTGCGGGGCTGGGAACTGGCCGCGCAGACCGCGATCGCCGCCCTGATCAACGGCAGGACGGACGTGCTGGAGACCTCCGACCAACTCCGCCCGGGCCTCCCCTGGCCCTCCGACGTGCTCCTGAACAGCAAGCGGCCCGCCCTGGTCCTCTACGGCGGGCTTGACGCCGCGGCCGTCCACGGCCCCCTGCTGGAGCGCGAGATCGCCCAGCGTGGTGCGACCCACATTACCGTGCAGTACCTGCGCGGCCTGGGGCACCAACTCTCGCCGGAACTGGGCCTGCGCTTCGGCCCCATCGACCCCGCCGCGGTGACCCGCCTCGCCACATGGCTCGAAAAAGCCTGCGCCGCGGCCCCCGAGCCCGAACCGGCGTCCGGCGCGGACGCCGACGGCGAGTGACCGCTACTCCGGGTCCTGCGGCCCCGGCCGGTCGAAGTCACGCATGTCGAGCGTGACCTCCTCCTCGATCTCGCGCCGGTCGCGGACGCGCATCCGCCCCGCGATCCACTCCGGCCCGCCGCCCACGAAGGCGTACGTGATCAGCAGCAGCACCGCCACCGCCACCGCCGCCCACCCGAAACTGCGTGCGATCGCCAGCACAATGGCGCCGACCATCACCGCACCGAAACTCCCGGCAAACAGCAGGCTGTAGAACCACGAGGTGCGGTTGACCGACCGCCCCTCCGGCGCCCGCTGCTCTTTGGCCGCGACCAGTTGCTCCCGCAGCCCCTCATCGACGGCTTCCTCCCCGAGCCGGCCCGATGACCGGGCTCGCGATGAACGCGGCGGCGCCGGCGGCGCGATGACCCGCGGCGGCGGACACGCCGGCGGATACAGCGGCTCCGGCGCGGCCGCGGGCGCCGCCGGAGTACGAACGGGGGATCGGTTGATGTTCGCCATGGCCCGCTCCTCCGCCTTCGGTCGGGCACGCCGGTGGATGGGCCCCGGCCGGAGGAAGCGTCTGCACGCCAAAACCTACGCCGCGGCGGCGCCCGCGGATCGCCCCCGCCCCGGCAAAGCCCGAGCGCCCGGTCTACCCTCTCGCCTCACACCACCGGGCGCGGGGGGACGCATCACCTGACAGGGCTATGGCATGGGCGACAGCATGCGCATCGTTCTCCCCGCTGACACCAACCAGGCGCTGGGAATCGGCCAGTTCGCGGTGGATTTCATGAACGGCGACTCGGGGGTCCGCGGCGAGCCGGACGCGGCGGTCCTCCAGCGCACCAACATGTTCCACACCGACGCCGTCCTCTGCGGCGTCTCCGCCATCGCGCTGGGCACCAACGCCCCCACGATCCTGCGGCACGAGGCCCTCAGTTACGTCGCCCCACCCGCCGGCTTCGGCTCAACCGCGAGCGT
Organism: uncultured Phycisphaerales bacterium; assembly: GCA_937891445.1. Classification (GTDB taxonomy): domain Bacteria; phylum Planctomycetota; class Phycisphaerae; order Phycisphaerales; family UBA1924; genus CALAFV01. Next base: position 2,728 of record CALAFV010000395.1, read on the forward strand.
CCTCGGCTCCGGCCGGGCCCAGGCCAAGCGCGGCGGCGCCCCCGTCTTCGGCTCACGCGTCGACGTCGCCGTCGAGAAGGCCATCCTCGCCAACTGCGCCGCCGTCCGCGAATGGGACAGCAACGGCACCAACTTCGGCTACAGCGAGGAGCGCCCCGAGCACCGCGCCGGCGAGTTCGGCCACAACGACTTCTACTCCGTCCCCATCGCCGCCGCCCAGATGATGGGCGCCGACGGCCGCTACGCCCTCCGCGGCATGGTCCTGCTCGACGAGATCCGCGGCCGCCTCGCCGAAGTCTTCAGCCTCAAGACCTACAAGATCGACCACGTCGTCCACGGCGCGATCGCCTCCGCCGCCACCTTCGGCGCCATGATGGGCGCCAGCCCGGAGGAGATCGAGTCCGCGATCGGCATGTTCGTCGCCCACCACATCCCCTTCCGCGCCATCCGCCACGGCCACCAACTCAGCGACTCCAAGGGCGCCAGCGCCGCCATCAGCACCGAGGCCGCCATCCAGTGCATGAAGCGGGCCATGGCCGGCTTCGTCGGGCCCAAGGACATCTTCCGCAACCCCGAGGCCATCTTCTGCCTCATGAAGAAGTACGGCGGCGAGCCCGTGCCCAAGGGCCGCAGCCCCTTCGACCTGGTCCTCACCCGCGCCGGCTCCGATTTCACCGTCATGGGCATGCACTTCAAGATCGGCCTCTACGAGCACCAGTCCGCCGGCGCGCTCCAGGGCCTCATCAACCTCCTCGAGCAGCACCCGCACCTGCTCGAAGACCAGAGCGGCGACAACATCTCCAGGATCGTCGTCACCGCCTACGAGCCGGCCTTCAGCATCATCGGTGACCCCGCCAAGCGCGACCCCCACACGCGCCAGTCCGCCGACCACTCCATGCTCTACCTCGTCTGCACGATGCTCCGCAAGGCCCTGGAAATCCGCCACATCCGCAAGAACGCCAGACTGGGCTGGAAGGAACTCATGCTCCTCCCCCACGACTTCGACCGCGGCGCGATCTTCCACGAACTCACGCGGGCGCTCATGGAGAAGATGACCTTCCAGCACGGCGGCCCGGAGTACGACGCCAAGTACCCCGACGGCATCCCCACGTCCATCCAGATCACCGACGACGAGGGCAACACCTTCGACAGCGGCCTGGTCATGTACCCCGCCGGCCACGCCCGGAACACCACCGCCGACCTCGCCGACCTCCTCGAGCACAAGTGGACCAAACTCGGCGAACTGGCCGTCTCCGACCCCAAGGCCCTCATCCGCCGCCTCTCCAACCTGGAGAAGAAGTCCGCCGACGAGATCGCCTCGCTCTACGACTTCGAGATCCTCTCCCGCGGCCGGTTCGAGTAACGCCCGGGGCACGACACACGCGCACAAAAACACCACCGGCCGCGCGGGGACGCGGCCGGTGGCGGGATGAGCACGCGCGCGTTCGCGAGGAGACCTGGACTCAGGACCGCCTGCCGCGGCGGACCGCGGTGAGGCCGGCGGCGGCCAGAAGGGCCGCGGCGCCGGGGGCGGGCACGACCTGCGCGACGAAGGAGCCACCAACACCCGCCACATCGACAGCGGCGAAGGCCATCGGGCTGTCATAGATCTGCGTGGTCACGTGAACGTCCATGCCGCTGACCGTCCGCGGCGTGTAGTCGCCGGGATCCCACTGGATCGTGTACAGCGTCACCGGGTTGGACGTGTCGGCCATCGGGTTCAGGGCCGTCGGAAGTTGGAACACGTCGATCGCCGAGATGTTCCCCAGCATGTCCGCCGTGCCGTCGCCCATCGGGTTCATGATCAGCGCGGCGTTGCGGTTCAGGACCGTGAACGTGCCCGTCTCCAGGCCGCCGGTGTTCATGACGTTGAAGATCGAGCCGGCGAAGTACCCGCCGGGGGCGCCCACGATCTGAGCGCTGAGCGTGAACAGCCCTTGCTCCCCGGGCTCGATGATCCCGTTGGCGTTGCCGGTGTCCGAGACCGTCCACGTGTAGTTGACGACGGGCTGGGCGCTGGCGGCGGTCGCCGTGGCGGCAAGGGCGATAAACAGGACGGCTGCGGTACGCATGGGCTGGCTCTCCGATCTTCGTTGTTGTCGTGGCATCCGCGTCCGGCGACGCGTGCACGAAAGAACCTACCCCAAGACTGGCGAAATCCCAGCCCTCAGCCCCGTGCGGCCGCCGCGCACGGTCGGCGCGTGACGCCCGCGCCGCCCGTAACGCCGGACGCCGCGAAGATGGCGAATCTGACACGGATATGGGGCCGAAACCGACGTCCGAGAAGACACGGCCCGCCCCCCTCGCGGCCCCGCATCATGCGTTGTTACCGGCCCGCCTGCGCCCTGGCGTGAAGTTCACGCAGCGTCCGCATGAATCCTTCATCCGCCAGGATGGGCCCGGCATCAACCCCGGCGAAAGCAGCCAGCGTCGCGACAAGGTCCTCCGGGGCGATGGTGCTGAACACGCCGAGCATCAGAAGGGAGCCATCCCCCGGCTTCACCTCGCCCGGCTCATTCGTGATGATCAGCGACTCGCAGTACGGCTCCCAACCCTCCCCCTTCCGAACAATCACAACCGGCGGCTCGGCGTCGGCCCACTGGTCCCCAAGAACGATCCTCTCCTGAGGATGAGCGCCAACCGGCCTATTGGGGCCGGAGGCGCCCGGCTCCCGTCGCACGGGATACGGCGACCGGAACAGTTCGTACGACCCCAGCCGCGCCCCAGCGCCCGGCCCGACGATCCTCACACGAACGGCAAGCGGATCCACCCCGTTTGGAGCATCGCAACGAACCCCTTCCAGGCCGTCCCAGACTTCGTACACCAGCGCCGGCCGATCCGCGAACCTCCCATCCGACGTCACCACGCGACGCACGGAAACCTCCGGCAGAATGCCAACGGTCTGAATCTCGCCAAAGAAGCGAGCCCCGACGTCGCTGGTCGCCCGCAGCGCGCCCCGCACCGTCTGCCATGCCTCGTCGGTGTTGGGAACGACGAGGCGGCCGTACTGCGGGGCGTACAGCAGCGGCGCCACTTCGGTGATCGTCGACGCAACAGCCGGCGTCGCCAGGGGGAGAACCCGGAACAGCCGCTCGCCGTTCCGCATCCCCTCGACGAAGTCGGGCTTCAACGCACCATGCTCGTAGACCAGCGTTCTGCCGATCGGCGCGCCGGCGCGCACGAGATCCTCAATGCTCTCCGTCTCAGCGTGCTCGATCCGCTCAGCAGCGGAGGCACGCACGAGGCTTGGCGACGGGAACACCTTCAGTGGAACAGGCGCCCCCTCCGACTCCGAGACCTCAAAGTCACTCGGGAACCAGTGTCTGATCTGGCCGCCGCCGCCGCAGCGCAGCGGCCCCCACTGCCCCTCGAGCAGAACCCACTGCTCCATCTCCGGCGGCTTGCCCGCTTCATTGACCCGATCGACGACAGCGCAAACGTACTCGAGCACGCGGCTGCTCGCCTCAGGAGCCAACCCACGCAGCGCCCCGACATCGATCCGGAACCCACCCCTCCGAATCATGGTCGCAGCGACGCTCGGCTTCCAACTCTCGGCTTCCCCAACGGCGACCTGCCCCTGAACCTGGCGGTCGGGCATGTACCGGTACGGAGGCGGCACAGCGAACATCGTGACCGCCTCCGATCGCTCGGTCGCCGGCTGCCGGGCTGCCCCGGAGGCGGCCCACGACGCGCCGCCCACGAAGCCCGCCGACACCACGAGTGCCATCGTGCGTAAGCAGAGCCGAAGCCTGATCATTTTCACGCGCTCCGCAGCCCCCCCGGCAGGACGTGCCTATCTCAAACACCAACTCTCTGTCTTCCCCCTCCGTGTTCTCCGTGCTCTCCGTGGTGAACTCTTCTTCGTCCCGCCCCGCCCTCACTCGCGCGCCGCCGTCGAGAAGGACACCGGCGACCGGTACCCATCCTTGTCATACGCCCGGACGCCGAAGAACCAGTCGTCCTTGCTCAGATCAAGGGTGCATTCGGTGACGTTGCCGACGTCCTTCGAATGCCGCCACAGCGGGTCCGTCGTGTCGCGCCACACGACCTCGTACCCCGCGACGTCCGGCTCCGGGCTCGGGTCCCAGCGGATCGTGCAGTTGGTCGTCAGTTCCTTCGTCAGCAGCCGCGCCCGCGGCGGCGGGCTGGGCGCATTGGCCAGGCACACGATCGCCGCCAGGTTCAGCCTCGCAACGTTCGCGAGGTACTCCCGGTCCACGTACTTCGGCACGTCGCCGTACGGCTCGCCGTCCACTTCCGTCACGTTCTGGTGCTGGCGCGAGTAGTCCTCGTCGAACTCCGTGAAGCGCACCACCGGAAAGCCGACCTCCGCGAACGCCAGGTGGTCGCCGCCGCGCAGGAACCGGTCCGGCCGGAAGATCAGCCGCGGCTTCACCGGCAGGTCGTACACCTGGCCGACCTCCGCGATGTACCGCGCCAGTTGCCGCGACGGCGAGTCGCTCTCCGCCGCCAGCATGCGGATCTCCGCCATCATCTTCGCGTCCGCGTTGCGCGGGATCCCCTCGGAGAACAGCCGGATGAAGTGGCGCGCCCCCGGCGTTGGCGTCGCCCCCGCGGCGGCCCCGGGATCACCCACGACGTCGTTGTTCAGCACGGCCATGATCCGCTCGCCGCGTGCCGCCGCCGCATCCGCGTGGTGCTTCGCCCCAAGCAGCCCCTGCTCCTCCCCGGCCGTCGCGAGAAACACGACCGTGGACTCCAGCGGCCCGTGCTCCGCGATCACACGCGCCAGTTCCAGCACCACCGCCGTCCCGGAGGCATCGTCGTTCGCCCCCGGCGCATCCCCCTCGGAATCGAGCACGTCCGCGTTCCGCGAGTCATAGTGCCCGACGACGTAATACCGCCGCTCCGGCGACACCGTCCCCGGAATCACGCCGACCACGTTCACAATCTCCGTCGGCTCCGGGATCCGCCCATTGGGCGTCGGCGGCTGCTCGAACGCCTCGAACGACACCACCATCCCCCCACCTCCCCCACCGCCCTCCGCCTTTCGCGGCATCGCCAGCGCGAAGTCCTCCATCTGAATGCGGATGTAGTTCCGCGCCGCCCCGATGCCGCGCGTCGGATGGTCGGTCGCCGACAGCGTGTGCCGCGTCCCGAACGCGGCCAACGTCTCCACGTGCCGGAAGATGGTGTCCGGCGACACGCGGGCCGCCAAGTCACGCGGCAGCGCAGGAGGAGCAGGCGGCACGGCAGCAGGAATCAACGCGGCGAGGATCGACGGAATGGATGGGCCCATACCGCGCAGTGTACCCAACCGGCCACACCCGCAATCTCCGCATACCCCCCTCCCTGAGGGAGCGGGCTGGGGGGAAGGTCCCGTCGCGCCCCCCACCCCCGACCTCGCCCCCCTCCCCAATTCCACTTTCCATCCTTCACTAACTGACAGCTAAAATTATACA
>CALAFV010000396.1 GCA_937891445.1 uncultured Phycisphaerales bacterium
GTAGTACTCGTCGTACACTCCCGGCGGGACCTCCTTGTTGCTTCCCAACAGGTGAAACAGGGCAATGAACGAGAAAAACCCTCCGGCCGGAGGCTCAGCTGCGTAGATCAACAGAGAGGGCTGCCCGAACCAGAAGGAGAACCAGTCCGAGAAGGCATACAAATGCATGAATGCATAGGCCCGCAGGTAAGCCAGCAGCACTTCGGCCACCTGGGGAAAGTCATTCATCTCATACAACCCTCGCGTCAGGAACGAGATAATGACCAACGGCAAGACAATCACGGAATAACGGGCGTACGACATCAGTCCGCCGAAGTCCACATGCGGACGCTTATCGAGAAGAGTTCTGTAGATCCAGACGCCACCCAAAATGAGGGCAATGCTGAGAAAGAACATGCCCTTCGCGGCCTGCACAAGCAGGATCGCAACCGAGGGCAGCATGGCGGCCACAAGCACCAATCGCCGCCGAACCGTAGCCGGGGAAGCGTAGAGCAACCCCCCGACGGTCGCGGCAACATAGCACAGCACAAGACCCCACTGGCCAAAGAAGTTCCTTTTCAGCTCCCCTTCGTAGCGCTTGCCAAGATACTGATGGGCCGCCTCAAAAAAATTGAACACAAGTTCCCGCAAGCTGAGTCCTTGCACAATCAGGTCAGTGGCGACGAACACCACGGAGAGCGAGCAGCTGGCGACGAAGACGATCCGGAGGAAGCGACTATCCAGAAGGTTCTCTCTACACCTGGAGAGCGCCGCGTTCACTTCCATGCAGGCCCGCCAATCCGAAGCAAAGGCCGGGATCGAGAACGCAAGGCACGCCGCGAAGATATACGCCACCGCGAGGGGATTGATGGGTGCGGCTGGCATGGCCAGAAGCGGGACGAACGAGAACAGGAACCAGTAGAGACAGGTCAGTCCCGCGGGCGTCCCCCAGGTACCCGAGCCGCGCCTCAGAAGCCAGGCAAGCCCTAGCAACGCCAACGAGAGTATGTAGGCCGCTACCCGCTCCATCAGGCGCGCCCTGACCAGCCGCTACTCATGAATGAGCCCCGCCGCCAGCGCCCTCGCGTCACGCTCGCTCCATTCCACCACCCGCGCGACGCGCTCCTCCGTCATCCACGGGAGGCTCGCGATCTTCTCCCGGAGCGCCGCCGGCATCGGACGCCCGAGTCTCTCATGACGCGGGCGGCTCTTCCAGTACCGGTGCATCCAGAGGTACTGCTCCGGCGCCCGCCGCACCGCCATCTCGATCGACCGCCGGTACCGCGCCGTGATGTAGAACAGCGGGTCGGGCTGGCCCGCCCAATCCTGTGGATCGATGACGTCGATCACGTCCAGCCGGTACCGGAACGGCTCGCCGCTCCAGTCCTGGAAGCCCACCCCGCCCTCCGACTCCGCTCCCCCGTCGCGCGACCATACCAGCCGGCGCGCCAGCCCGGTCACGACCGGGGCGTTGTGCTGAAGCGCCAGCAGGCCGATCGTCTTGTACGTCGAGGCCAGGCGCCCGAAGAACGGCACGAACAGCCCGCGGTCGCCCGCGTTCTGGTCTGCCACGAACCCGACGCTCGCTCCCTGCGCCATTACCCGCGGCAGAACCTCCACCGCCCCGAACTTGTCCAGCAGCACCAGCCCGCGCTTCTCCCGCTGCGCTCGCACCCACCGGTCCAGCGGCGCCAGGTCCAGCGGCCGGTACAGGGCGTACATCGGGAACCCCAGCAGCGCCAGCGCGTACCCCAGCAGTTCCCAGTTCCCGCAGTGCCCCGTGATCAGCACGCACGGCCGCCGCTCCGGCCCCGAGCCCGGGAGGATCCGCCGCACCGCCGGCATCAGGTCCCCCAGCCGCAGGTGGTCCGCCCATCCGTCCTCGGTCAGCAGCCGCGGCGTGTAGGCCATTTCCACGGCGAGTTGGAACAGGTGCTCGTACGCCTTCAGCGCGTACTCCTCACGCCGGTCGCGGTCCCAGTCGGGGAACGCCACCGCGAGGTTGTCCACCGCGCGGGCCAGTCGCTTGCGGTTGATCCTCGCCCCGCCGAACGCCCGCCCCAGCGCCGCCGCCCCGCGCACGTTGGGCCCGATCTCCCCCGTGAGCATCGCGCCCAGCGCCGCCCTGATCGACAGGTACGTCAGCCGCTGCAACCACGCCGGGCTTGACCGATTCCGCTTGCCCATGCTCGATCATCTCACCACGGAGCAAACGCAGGAAAGACAGAACGCAGAGCCCGCGGAGGAAGCCGGAGACTCAGAGAGGCGACAGGTGGGAAACAACCCTTCCAACCAGATCGACTTCTCTGCGTCCTCCGCATCCTCTGCGCACTCTGCGTTCTCTTCGTGTTCTCCGTGCGCCCCGTGGTGAACGCTTCGGCTTACCGACCCAGGCCGCCGCCGATCAGCGTCCGCAGCCGGTTCTCGTTGAGCACCGGGATCGCGGTGCTCTGGGCCTGCTCGAAGAGCCGGTCGTACTGCTGCACCACGCGCCGCAGTTCGACGTACTGCTGCACCACCGGCACCGGCGCCGTGCTCGGCGGGGCCGGCGGCAGCGTCGGCTTCTGGCCCAGCACCAGGAAGTCGATGTCGCCCTGAAGCTCACGCACGACCTCGCCGCCCCACTCGCGGATCAGCGCCTCGATCTCGGCCTGCTCCTGCGGCGTCGCGATGCCGTCGCGGTTGGCGTCGAAGTTCCCGTAGACGAGGAACTTGTACGTCTTGTTCGGGTCATACAGCGGGTTGGCGACCACGTCGCCCCGCGCGATCGGGTTGCCCTTCTTCTCGCGGATCACCCGCGCGACCGACGAGTTCTCATCCACGCGGATCACCTCGAGCGTCGCCTTGCCCTGCGGGTACTCGCCCGTCTGCTCATCCGGCCGGATGCTCGCCGCGTCGCTGTAGACCTCGAAGGTCATCCCCAGCGGCACCTTCTGGTTCCGCCCGACGTTGAGGTAGTACCGGCCGGCCGCGGCGTCCATCCCGACGATCGTCGCGTCCACCAGCGCGTACTCGTCGCCGCGCTTGACCAGTTTGCCGCGCAGTTGCTCCTGCAGTTTCCGCGCCGTCTCCTGCGCGATCGCGTTCTGCTGCTGCAACTCGCGAATCTGCGCCGTCAGTTCGCCCTCGCGGAGGCTGTACTCCTCCTCGATCTGGCGGATCCGCTCCTCCATCGCCTCCTTGGTCCGCTGAACCTCTTCGCGGTAGCGGTCCACCTCGTCCATGGTCACGGTGACTTCGCTGTTCAGCGCCGCCAGCGTCTCGCGCTGCGCCGTTTCAAGCTCGGCCACGCGCTTGGCCATGTTCTCCAGGTCCGCCTGGGCGCGGTTGCGGGCCGCCTCGGCCGCCTCGGCACGCTGCCGCTCACGGGCCAGTTCCTGCTCCCGCTCGCGGATCACCGCCAGCAGGCTCTGCGTCTCCGCCCCGCGCACGCCGGCGAGTTTGTTCTTCAGTTCGGCCACGCCGTCGCGCCGGGAGCCGGTCACCATCTGCATGGTGTCCTGCATCGACTGCATCAGGTAGCCCACGACGCTCTTGCCCTGCTGCGTCGCCGCCGCCCGAACCTGGCCGATGTCGTCCCGCTGCCGCTCGTCCTCGCGCACGAACGTCTGGGACTCCTGCTGCAACTGCGCCTTCTCCCGAAGGGCCGCGTTGGTCTTGCTGAAGAAGATGATCGTCGTGATGAACAGCCCCAGGGTCAGCACCCCGAGGATCACGACCGTCACGAGCATGCCGGTTCCGCTGCCGCTTCGAGCACCCATCGACAGACTCCCGTGGCG
>CALAFV010000397.1 GCA_937891445.1 uncultured Phycisphaerales bacterium
CCAATGAGCGGCGCTAGGAGCACCCCCATGGCGAGCACGAGCGATAACGGCTGGACCCTTGACCCTGCCCTGTGGACCTCCACGGTCGGGGCCGACTCGTGCAGCGTGCGCGCTGGCGACGCCGGGCACCTGCTCGACTGGTTCGCCCAGCAGTTCCACGACCGCGTCGAGCCGGTGGTGACCTACAACGGCTACCGCTCGACGGCGTTCAACAAGCAGATCGGCGGCTACGCCCGGTCCAACCACGTGTCGGCCACCGCGATCGACATCAACGGCGCGCGCCACCCCTACGAGTTCCACAACCCCAAGGGCTGGATCGACGGCTTCACCGCAGCCCAGCGCAAGGAGATCCGCAAGATCCTCGCCGAGGCCGACGGGGTCATCAAGTGGGGTGTGGACTTCGCCAAGGGCTACCGCGACGCCATGCACTTCGAGATCATCGGCAACGCCTCGCAGGTCTCGAAGGTCTGGGGGCGGCTCAAGCCGCTCCCACCCGACGCACCGATCACCTTCCCGGAGGACGGCATGAAGATCCGCACGCGCACGACGACCAAGACCCAGGCAATCCCGTACCGCAAGTGGACGACGATCCGGGTCAAGGACACCAACACCTCGCTCGTCACGGGGCCCGGTGCCTTCGACGCGCAGGTGCAGATCCACCTCACCGGCGTCACCCCGGGACGCGAGGTGCAGGTGCGCTTCATCGAGGTGCAGCCCGGCTCGGGCGGTGCCAAGACGAAGGTGACCAAGACCTTCCTGCTGTCCGAGTTCGTGGGCACGGGAGGCGGCACCTACGGGTCGGTCTCGCAGAAGGGCACGCTCGTCAGCGGCCGTCGTCTGCGGGCCCAGATCAAGGTGTTCGACGAGGGCGTCAAGATCGCCCGCGTGGACTCGACCGTGCAGTACTGGCGCTGAGCCCACGACCCACCTCGCCCCTCGGGGCACGGAAGGAGCATGATGCTCACCACACCGCAGTTCTGGGTGGCGACGCTGCAACGAGCCGCGCGTACCGCCCTGGTCTTCTTCATGCCGTTCCTGCCGGACGCGCTCGCGGGCAACTACGGCCCCGGTGCGCTGACGGCGGCCCTCGGTGCCATTGTCTCGATCCTCAAGTCGGTGGTGGTCCTGCCCCCGGAGGTCTCGGGCGAGGCACTGCCGTGGTGGAGGGCCACCGCACACCGCGTGCTGTGGTCGGCCGCCCAGGGTCTGCTCTCCGGCATCGGTACCTCTTCCCTTCTGACGGACGTCGACTGGTCCCAGGCCTTCGACGTGGCGCTCGCCGGTGCGGCGGGCTCGTTCCTGCTGGCGCTCATCTCGACGCTGCCCGAGACCCCCGGGGAGGACCCTGCGACCATGCAGGGCATCAGAGCCGTGGGTGTGGCTGGCGGGACCCCCGCCGTCTACGGCGACTCGGACGGGAACGCGAACCTCGGGCCCTCCATCGACGCCCCTGCTGACACCTTCGACCCCTTCGAGGACGACGACGAGGAGGACTTCTCCTACGACGGCGACGACCTCGACGGCGACCCGCAGCGCGAGTAGCCTGCGACCGGCCTCGCCCCCAGCGGCAGAGGTCCCCTCAGTCCGAGGCCCTGGAGATCTGACTTCGACCTCCAGGGCCTCGGCTGTGCCCGGGCCTTGACGCACCACTGCACCCAGGGCCACCATGGGGCTCGTTCACCCAAGAACCCAGACGGACTCACCGCCTCTGGACCCTCCCGCCCCAGGGCTCGCACCTCCAGGGTAGGGGGGATCGCACCACCCTCGGCTTCGTGGGACGACCTAGCCGGGGGTGGTGCCATGTCCGGCCCCATCCCCTCCCAGGGCCATCCACACCTCGACGCACAGGCTGTGGACGGGGATCTTGGTTCTCCTAGAGGGGTCTCTCTCGGAGAGGATCTAGACTCGATCTAGGCTTTGCTGATAGCGTCCCGTTTGCAACGGTCCCCGCCTACTGGACCACGACGTAGGGAGAGCACATGCACCCCGTAGAGACGTATGCCCCATGGGTGATCTTCGGCCTGGTCTACCTCGCAGTCGCGTGGTGGTGGTTCGCCCAGCAGTACCACGGCTGGAAGACGGCCCGCCGGAACGTGCTCCTCGCGCAGGAGCCCGGGCAGGAGTGGAGGAGGGTCGGGGCGAGCAAGGACGTGCGGCTGCACTCGGTCATGATGCTCGCCACGCCGCTGTGGCCGGTGCTGCTCGCCGTGGCCCTCACGGCGATCTCGTCCGCACTGGTCGAGGACGCGGCGCGCAACATCCTGGGAGGCAGGACAGGGCCAGGACGCGACAAGGACCTCTCTAGAGTTTCTTGACAGACCGCCGTCGAGGGTCCAGACTGGAGCCAAGGCCCCACGAGGGGCACAGATCGAAGGAGAAGCGAGATGGCCGCCACCATCGACACCGCCCGCCCCACCGACCTGACCGTCCCCCTGGACGAGGTCCGCAACGTGCTCCACAACGCGGGCTACCTCGTCGAGGGCGGCCTGGAGCAGGCCCTCTTCCTCGTGCAGCACGCCGGGGCGTTCGAGGCCATGCTCGCCACGGCCAAGGCGTTCATCGAGACGTGCGAGCCCGGCGACGTCGCCGAGCGCACCGAGTGGCTCAAGGCCTTCTGATGAGCAAGGCATCGAAGGCCTGGGACTCCCTCGGGATCCAGAACCCCTACGCCCTCGCCATCGAGGCGAGGCGTCAGGGGTTGCCCGACGTCTACATCACCTACCGCCCGGCCTCCGGGCACTTCCGTCCCAGCGCCTGGCAGGTCATCCGCCCGGGCTTCCAGACCGACTCGCAGGCCCACTGGACCGACTCCGGGAACAAGACCTTCGACCTCTTCCGCGCCACGCGCGCCGAGGCGCTCGCAGCGGCCCAGGAGTGGGCCACCGAGCGCTACCAGGTCACCTCGTGGGAGAAGGTCCCCGGGATGCTCGGCGCGTACTTCCCCGCCGAGGTCGCAGCCTGGGCCAAGACCGTCCTCAAGGGGGCGAGCAAGTCGTGACCAAGCACCTCACCCCCGACGAGATCGAGTCCGCCCTGCGCGAGTCCCTCGGGCTGCGCCAAGAAGCACATCAATCAGATCAGGAAGGAAGGCTAGCCATGACCACGAGTAGCACTGCCCAGGCCCACCGTTCGGGTGACGAGGTGACTGTCCTGTGGTGCGGTGAGCGTCACCGCGCTCGCATCATGAAGGTCAAGCCCGATGGGACGTACCAAGTCAACATCCTCACCGGACCCAGGGGCTATCGACCCATCGTGCCCATCGAGGCGTGGCAGATCGTGAACCTGCCCGTCAGCGCAACGAGAAGTTGAGGAACATCATGAGCGTCACCGAGAAGGGCATCAAGAACCTCACCCCCGAGCACCGGATCGTGTGGAAGGATCCCCGCGCATCCCGTGAGGTCGAGTTGGGGCTGTGGGTGGACGGGGACGGCTGCCTGTACACGGACGCGGGGCAGATCGTGCGCTGGGGGGAAGGCACCGTGTCCGCGTACTCCCTGAACCGCATCGTCCGCATCATCGAGCCGACGCTCACCCCGCCCGGGCCGGTAGCGCGTGGGCTGGCGCAGTCCGCTGCGGGCGACGTGGTGGACCTGGGGGAGTTCACGCAGTACGTGTCCGAGGAGGACCAGTCCGGTGAGCGCGTGAAGCCGCCCGTGGAGGACGTGGCGCGGGTGCTGGCTGCACGCTGGTGGACGACGCAGACGGGAGAAACGGAGCCGTGGGAGTCCCTGACGCCCGAGGAGCAGACGGCTGTCATCGAGAACAACGCGCTCGACCAGATCGCCCCTACCGTCCTCGCCCTGTTCCCCGGTCGCACCGAGACCGAGGTCAAGGCTGAGGGTTGGGACGAGGGAGCGCAGGCGGGCCTCGACGCTGGCCTGAGCATCGCTGAGAAGGTCCATGCCAACGGCGGGACGCTCACCCTCGCTTTCATCCCGAACGCGCCCGTCAATCCATACCGCAAGGAGGCCGACCGTGGCTGAGTACACACCGACCCCTGAGCAGGTGGAGGCGTTCAAGCGCGCATGGCACGAAGCCGACGTCGAGGGCGACGCGGCCGCCGACCACCCCCTCGTCGCCGAGGCCCGGAGCAAGGCCATGGAGGCCGCAGAGCGCGTGCTCGTCCTCGGGTCCGTAGGCCTGCCGCAGGCGATCGAGGAGGGGCCGTGAGCCGGGGGTACGAGGAGGTCGTCGGGCGCGTCCGCGCGGTACTGGCGACCGGGGCCTACCAGATGACCCAGGGCGAGAAGCCCTACGAGGCCAAGGCGCGCGAGGTCGTGGACGTCCTCTTCGGCGGGCGCGGCGATCCCGCCTTGCCCAGGATCTCCGACCACGAGACGCTGCGCCGGGCCCTCGCCGCCGCCCGCTGGGACGCCGAGGTCGCCAAGGCCACCGGGGTGGCCTGGGAAACGCGCTCGCCCGAGGAGAAGGACCTGTACGTCGAGCAGTCCGAGGGCATCGTGGAGTGGGCCCTGCCGGTGTTCGACCGGTACGTGCGCGAGCACTGGGCGCTGCTCGCCATGGCCGACTCGAACACCTTCCCCAACGGCGCGCTCGCCAACTACTTCGCCCGGTGGATCCGCGACGAGGACTACCCCTTCCACACCTACGAGGAGCCCTACCCGGAGGGGCTCAGGGCCGAGGAGGGGTACGCGCCGGAGTTCTGGTGCGACTCGCCTGGGTGCGACTTCCATGCGCTCATGACGCCCAAGGCTCGTGAGCACGTCAAGGAGACCGGGCACAGGATGGTCCTGGTCAACGACGACGAGCCGCTGCACGAGGAGGACAACGATGAGTGTGACCCTCACGCCTGAGCAGGTCGAGGCCCTTGCCATCATGAAGGCCAGGGAGGATGCTGAGCGCCAGCGGCTCGTGCAGATCGGCGAGTACGTGCTCTACCGCCAAGAGCAGGAACGACAGAGCAGGGAGACCTCTGATGCCTGACCCCACCGCGCTGGAGCGTCGAGTCACCGACGTCGAGGGCCACTGGATCACCTTCGAGAAGGTCGTGTCCACGGCCCTCGACGAGACCGCCTGGCTGGTGTGCTCGTGCTCGAAGGACATGATGCGCGCGCCCCAGGGCGTCCTCAAGCACCTCGTCGAGGTCACCGGCGATGCCGCGCGCAAGATGGCTGCCGAGCAGATCCTCGCCGAGGTTCGCGAGCGCGAGCAGAGGGGCGGGATGTACCTGTTCACCTCTGCCAACTCCTCGGGCCGGTACGAGGGCACCATCCTGGGGCTCAAGCAGGCCGCCGAGATCGTCCTCTACCCCCGCACCTACGTCGTCGAGGAGAGCGGGGCAACTCGCGTCCAGCGTCCGGGCTCCCCCACTCCCCTGGCCGAGCAGATCGCACGGGAGCACCGCCGCGCGTGGCCGAATGGGCGCGTCTGCGACTGTGGCGCATCCATCCCCACCCTGTTGGCCGAGCGCGCCCACATCGCCACCGTCACCGAGCGGGCTGTCCGGGAGCAAGTCGAGGCGGACATCGAGGGACTGACCGTGACCTCCGGGGCGACCGGCACCGGGGCGTGGTCAGTGGGCTACCGCTCCGCCATCGAGGACGCCGCCCAGATCGCCCGAGGAGCCACCGATGAGTGACCCCATCGACCCCACCCCTCTGGCTGAGCAGATCTCGCGGGAGCACGGGGTCATGGACGTCTTCTGCAACTCGGGGTTCGAGTGCAAGTGTGGGCGCGGGATGCTCACCATCGCCCACGTCGCCACCGTCACCGAGGAGGCCGTGGTGGGGCGGGCTCGTGACGCCGTCGCCCGGATGAACATCACCGGCCCCATGCGAGCGATCTTCACCGACCCTGTGTACCGCGAAGCCCTCGACGCGCTGGAGGTGCTCGTGGACCAGGAGACCCAGAGCGCCCTGCATTGCATCGACCCGGGACAGACCTCATGAGCATCGACATCGACGCCCTGGCGAGGAAGGTCGCCGACGTGCAGTCGAGGTCGTAGACACAGGTCCGCGCAGGGACTTCCTCGCCAGTGCCCCGACCGCTACTGTGTGAACCGATCATCGGGAAGGATCCAGTCATGAACAAGGGCGACGTCGCCTTCGCCACGGCCGTGCTCACCACGGCAGTGCTCTTCGTGCTGCGGGCCGCTGAGGTGATCCACCTCGGCTGGATCTGGGTATTCTTCCTCTTCTGGGGCCCGGCGCTCGCTGTCGTCGTCCTCGGAGTGGTGTGGGGGGTGGTCATCC
>CALAFV010000398.1 GCA_937891445.1 uncultured Phycisphaerales bacterium
CGAGCCATACGAGCGGATCACGCGGCGCGGCGCCGAGGCCCCCGCGGAAGCCGCCGCGCACGGCCCCAACTCCAACGCCGCGTTCCTCATGCGGACGGCGCTGGACGCGCAGGTGTCGAGCGAGCAGATCCGCCGCGCCGTGGCGCAGCGGCCGCTGGTGCAGTACCCCGCGGGCGACCTGGGGCGGCAACTGCGGATGGTCGCCGCGATGATCCGCTCCGGGCTGCGGACGCGGGTGTACTACGTGACGATGGGCGGCTTCGACACCCACGCCGGCCAGGGGGGCGAGAACGGCCGCCACGCGCAACTGCTCGGCCAGTTCGCCGGCGCCCTGCGGGCCTTCTACAGCGAACTGAAAGAGCAGGGCGACGACGGGCGCGTCCTGACTCTGTCGTTCAGCGAGTTCGGGCGGCGCGTCGGGCAGAACGCCAGCGGTGGCACCGACCACGGCACCGCCGCGCCGATGTTCCTCGCCGGCCCGATGGTCCGCCCCGGGCTGCTGGGCGCGTACCCATCGCTGACCGACCTGGACGAGGGCGACCTGAAGTACACGACCGACTTCCGCGCGGTCTACGGCGGCGTGCTGTCGGGGTGGCTCGGAGCCGACCCGCGGAAGGTGCTCGACGTGCCCGTGCGGCCGATGACCGTCGTCCGCAAGGCCTGATCACGAAACTCGTCAACCATACAAACGAACACGCCTCCGCGAACCGCGGAGGCGTGTGTCGTTGTGTCATCGTCGTTTGTTCAACGGCGGCGGCGAGCCGAGAGGCCCAGGACGCCGGCCAGCCCGGCAAAGGCCATCGCGCCGGCGCCCGGAAGCGGCACGGACACGCCGGCGGGGTCGCCGGTGGGGTCCGAGATGTTCAGGTTGATGATGCCCGAACCGTCGCTGACGCCGAATCCGGGCATGAGATCCGAGCCGGCGCCGCCGAGCCCGATCGTGAGGAGGATCGAGCCCTCAACCGGCGCATCGGGAACCACGAGGCCATCATCGGAGAGCATGCCGCCGAACGAACCCGCGAGGTCGGCGATCAGGCCAACCGCCGATTCAACCGGCGCCAAGACCGATGTCTCCGCCCATCCCACCACCGGCAGCACGGCCGCCGGAACGAGCGGGATCGTGTCGGCGCACACGGGCGCCGAGAGGACGCCTACCAGGCACGCACCGAAGATCGTTGTTCTGCTCTTCACGTTGGCACCCACGAGTTGAGGGGGGGTGGCTGCGTTCGCATGCCTGTTCGTACGAACGCTTGGTGAAGAGAATACCACCAAGCGAGCCCTTGGCAACTTGGGCAAGCACTCTTCGAGCGAGATCGACTAGATTTCTCCCCAGATTCGAGGAAATTCCCAGCATGGGCTGGGGACTGCCATCGCCGGTCCTGGGGGAATTCCCACCCGAACATGGGAGTCCAGGATTGCCCAGTCTCACTCTGGAGGCGCGGGGGCGTCGGCCGGGATGCCCGGACCGGCTGGGACAGACCGCCAGCGCTCCGGGTCCGGCCGGCCCTTGGACCGGTCGACCGTAAACAGCAGGAGCAGCACGGCCACCAGCGGCGCGAGCAGCCAGAGGATGAGGAACAGCCTCTTGCGGGACTGGCGTCGGTCTTCGGGCGAGGACGGGGTCACTTCCGGGCCTCGGCGAAGCGCCGGGCGACCTCAGGCCAGTTGACCACGTTCCACCAGGCGGCGATGTAGTCCGGGCGCCGGTTCTGGTACTTCAGGTAGTAGGCGTGCTCCCAGACGTCCAGGCCGAGGATCGGCCGCCCGCCGCAGCCGGCGATCTGCTCACCCATCAGGGGGTTGTCCTGATTGGGGGTCGAGCAGATCTCAAGTTTGCCGTTCTTCACACACAGCCAGGCCCAGCCGGAGCCGAAGCGGCTGGCCGCGGCCGCCGCGAACTTCTCCTTGAAGGCATCAAAGGACCCGAAGGCGGCGTTGATCGCCTCGGCGAGTTCGCCGGACGGGGTGCCGCCACCCCCCTGACCAGGGGGGGCCATGATCGTCCAGAAGAGGGAGTGGTTCACGTGGCCGCCGGCGTTGTTGCGGACGGCGGTGCGGATGGACTCGGGGATGTCGGCCAGGCGAGTGATCACCTGCTCGGGGGGGAGATTGGCGAACTCGGTCCCCTCGAGCGCCTTGTTGGCGTTGGTGACGTAGGCGTTGTGGTGCTTGCCGTGATGGATCTCCATCGTCTGAGCATCGATGTACGGCTCGAGGGCGTTGGAGGGATAGGGGAGAGGCGGGAGGGTGAAGGCCATGGGCGTGCTCCTTGAGCGTGGGTTGGATCGTGCGTCCGGCCGCATCCGGCCGCGGGAGGTGCGCCCGGCGGCGAGGGTGAAGCCTGATCCCTGTGGAGCCTCCGTTCGTATTTCGTATACAGAACGGGAGCGGGGACGCGATGGCGGCTTTTCGTCCTTGCCAGCGGGGCGGACCCGATGTATCTTGGCGGCTCGTGAACACCACCGTCGCGGACGGGGACCGTCTGCGCGGCAAGGCGAGCCTACTCCGGCCCCCGAGGCGGGTCAACGCAGCGGGGATTACCGGACATCCACTTCGGGGGGTGCCCACGGGCTATGTTGGTGGGGATCGACTGGACTCGCCCGCGTTGGACCGCAGCACGGAGGCGGAGGGGGGTTGGGCCCTCTTTGGAATGATTCCAAAGAAGGGAACAAATTTAGGGCGTTTCCGTATATGAATGGATGCGCCCGCCTCGGCGGGCATCAGCAAGACGGAGAGTGACGGAGCGTCGTGACCAGGCGCAGGAACCAAGCGCAGGGGGCCTTTGAGTGGACGCAGTGGGCGGGAACTCGGGCATCCGCGGACCACGCCTGGACGACGGCAGTAAGCTCCACGAACGAGACGAAAGGATGGCAGATCCCATGATCATCACCCCGAGCCCTCTGGAGCAGCACCGGCGTCGGAGCCGGGTGCAGTTCTCCGCCGGCCCGGATCAGGGGGGCGCGGCGGGGAAGAAGCCGCGGCGCACCCTCAGCCGCGAGGACGAGAAGCTGCTGGCGCAGTTGCTGGCGGTCGAGCAGGACTTCATCGACAGCCCGGTCTTCCGTGAGGAGGACGCGGAGCGGAAGATCTACGACGAGGCGCCGGAGATCCAGAAGCCGGACACGAGTTGGTACCACCCGGTGATGGACGACCTGTCGCCGGGCAAGAGCCGCACCGTCAAGAGCGCCCAGCAGGTCATCCTGACCGGGGCTGAGGAGCGGGTGCTGTTCCACCAGTTCAACTACGCCCGGTACCGGGTGTGGAAACTCCAGCAGGAGGTCTGGTCGAGCCCGGACAAGAAGCCGACGCCCGAGCAGGCCGAGGAGATGCTCTCCTGGTACCGCCGGGCGGAGCAGATCCGCGAGCAGATCGCGGAGACGAACCTGGCCCTCGTGCTGGCCATGGCGAAGCGCACCCGCATGAGCGAGGTGGACTTCGCCGACCTGGTCAGCGAGGGGAACATGGCCCTGCTGCGGGCGGTGGACAAGTTCGACGCCGGCCGCGGGTACAAGTTCAGCACCTACGCCTGCCGCGCGATCCTCAAGGCGTTCAGCCGGCAGGGGATGAAACTGAGCAAGTACCGCCAGCGCTTCCCGACGGACTTTGACCCGAAGCTCGAGAAGAGCAACTACCTCGAGACCAAGCGGGCCGGGTTCGAGAAGGAGGCCGCCGACGAGGTCAAGCGGATCGTCCTGGACAACCGGGCCGATCTGACGGACGTCGAGCGGACGGTCATCGAGCACCGCTTCGGCCTGGAGTCGGGCGATGCGGACAAGCCGATGACGCTGGAGCAGGTCGGCCAGATCATCGGCGTGACCAAGGAGCGCGTGCGCCAGATCCAGAACAAGGCGATGGAGAAGATCCGCCTGGCTCTGGAGTCGAGTTTCCTCGGCGTCAAGCGCGACGAGGACAACGGGGGCGAGAACGGCGAGGGCGGGTCGCCCCTCACGTCGCTCTGATCCGGTTTCGCGAAGCCGCACCGAGGGGCCCGGAGTCGATCCGGGCCCCTTTTCTTTTCGGCCGCCGCGGTACGAGCCGACTCACGCGAGATGACGGCCGGGGCGCGTATCGTCCCGCCCCGCGCGAGGCAGGACGACCATGGAGCCCGCACCCGTGATCCGCCCTCGAAGCCCCGCCTCCCCCGCGGTCGCGGTCGGACGCCGGCGGTGGCGGACGGTCGTGGGCCTGTCTCTGGTGCTGTCGTTGGTGGTGTACGTCGCGCTGCCGCGGGAGATGGGGGAACTCGGCCGCCGCGCGGTGGCGATCGCGGTCTTCGCCGCGGCGCTGTGGGCGACCGAGGCCATCCCGCTGTTCGTCACGTCGCTGGGGGTTGTCGGGCTGGAGGTGCTGCTGCTGGCCAGCCGCGACGGCGGCGGCGGGCTGGCGGGGACGGGGGACCTGAGTTACCGGCAGTTCTTCGAGCCCTTCGCGTCCAGCACGATCATCCTGTTCCTCGGCGGGTTCCTGCTGGCGGCGGCGGTGTCGAAGCACCGGCTGGACCGGGCCGTCGCCGGGCGGCTGCTGCGGCCGTTCGTCGGCGACTCGTACAAGATGATCTTCGCGACCATCTTCACGACGGGGTTCCTGTCGATCTGGATGAGCAACACCGCGGTCGCCGCGATGATGCTGGCGGTCATCGGCCCGCTGACGCGGGAGCCTCTGTTCCCGCGGCGGCTGGCCTCGGCGCTGGTGCTGGCGGTGGCGTTCGGGGCGAGCCTGGGGGGGTTCATCACGCCGGTGAGCACGCCGCCCAACGCGATCACCATCTCGCAGTTGCGGAACATCGGGGTGGAGATCACGTTCGTGCAGTGGGTGCTGATGGCGGCGCCGCTGTCGGCGGGGATGCTGGTGGTGGCGGGCGTGCTGCTGTGCCTGACGATGCGGCCGCCGCGGCGGTTCGACCCGGGGGCGCTGACCGGGACGTGGGACGCCTCGCGGAGCGAGCCGGTGACGTGGGCGGGGTGGGCGACCGTCGTGGTGATCGGGGCGGCGGCGGCGGCGTGGATGACCCGGCCGTGGCACGGGGTCGCAGACGCGGCCGTCGCGCTCATGGCGGCCACGGTGCTGGCGGCGATCGGCGTGCTGGACCGGCGGGACGTGCGCTCGATCAACTGGGACGTGCTGCTGCTGATGTGGGGCGGGCTGGCGCTGGGCAACGCGCTGCACGTGACGGGCGTGCTGGAGTATGTCGGCTCGCTGCCCGCCGTGCAGCGGCTGACCGGCTGGGCGCTGGCGCTGATGGTGATCGGCGGGGGGATGGTCGTCGCCACGTTCATGAGCAACACGACCGCGGCGAACATCCTGGTGCCCCTGGCGATCGCGCTGTCCATGGGCGGGGCGGAGGCCGCGGCGGGCGGGAGCGCAGGGGGCGGATCGGAGGTGGTCCGCGACGCGGCGCGGCTGGGCGTGCTGGCGGGGCTGACGGTGAGTTTCTCGGTCGCGCTGCCGATCTCGACGCCCCCCAACGCGATGGCCTACGCGACGGGGATCGTGTCGGCGCGGGACATCGTCCGCGTCGGGCTGCCGGTATCGGTGCTCGCGGTGGGGGTGCTGATGGCGGGGTACCTGTGGGTCCTGCCGTGGGCGACTGCGCTGCTTCGATGAGGCCGCGGGAGCGGGCCGGCGGCGGCGGGTGCGGATGGTCGGGCGGACGGCCGGGGCGGGTCCGGCGAGGGGAACCGGGGATTGCGGCGATGCGAACGGGCGTGTGCGCGGCCTCGGCCGCGGGCGATGCCCGTGGGTTGGCGGCGGCGCGTCGGCGGGTGGGGGCCGGCCGCGGGACCGGCCCATCGACGTTGGCAAGTCGGGGCGGTGCGGGCGTTGCGGCGAGGTTTTCGCTTCGTCGCCCGGTTTTTCGTGTACCATGAACGCAAGGGGGTTGGGCATGAACCAGAGCGATCGATCCGGCGTGCACGAGATCCGCGCGAACGGCTCGGCGCCGACCGGGGGAGGGCCGGCCGGGGAGGCGGGGGCGGCAAGGGGGCATGAAGCGCAGCTTCGCGCGCTCACCCAGGTGCGGGAGGAGGTTGTGCAGGCGGCCGGCCTGATCGCCTCGGCCGGAGCGAGCCTGCGGTTTCCGCCGGATCACGACTTTGCGGGGGTGGCGGCGCTGGTGGAATCGGACGTGGCCGGGGAGGCGGACCGGAAAATGCGCTCGCTGCCGCCGGAGTCGATCGACCCGTCACCGGATGCGGCCCGGGTTTTCCGGGCTC
>CALAFV010000399.1 GCA_937891445.1 uncultured Phycisphaerales bacterium
CGAAGCCCCCTCCCCGGAGAGATCCAGGGAGGGGGCTTCGTCGTGCGAGCGGCCTCGGAGGGTCACTCCCAGGGCCACACGCCGTTCTGGCCGCTCTCGACCAGGCCCATGAGCCGGAACGAGGCGTCCGTCACGCCCGAGTAGGTGTGACGGCGCTTGATGCCCGACTCCTCGTGCGCGACGCGGTATCCGCCGAGGTTGAACGTGTGCAGCGCCACCTCGGGCGGCACGACCTGCGACAGCGACAGGCTGTCACGCCAGGCGTTCTCGCCGATCTGCTCGTCGGAGAGGATGACGATCCTGCGCGGGATCAGCAGGCCTCGACGCTTGCGGTCGTCGAAGATCTCGCTCAGGCACGTGGCGGTGTACGTCCCGCCGCCCGGGGTGTGCTCGGCGAACCTCTGGGCCTGGGGGAGCACCTCGGACCCGTGGTTGAAGTCGAAGCGCGTGGCCTGCGTCGAGAAGCCCCACACCTCCACGGTGTCCTTCGGCTGAGCCTTCGCCAGCGCCATGCCGAAGAGCGCGGCCTGCATGGCGTAGGTGACCGAGGACTTTCCCGAGACGCTCCCGCCCATCGAGCCGGAGTTGTCGATCATGACGAGCGTCTGGCCGCTCAGGAGCGGCACGTTCGAGATCGAGTGCTCCAGCGCCTCGTTGAGCACCGGCTTCCAGAAGTCGGACTCGACGTGCTGGTAGGCCGAGAAGAACCGGAAGGGCAACTGCCGCGAGCGCAGCACCTGCTCCCGGTCGGACAGCCGCGCCGCGATGTCCTTGCGGACCTCGCGGTCCAGCCCGGCCTGGTCGAAGTTGCGCAGGTTGCGCAGGAGGGCCATGTAGCCCATCTGCGGGATCACCGCGCTCCACGCCTTGTCGTCCATCGGCCCGAAGGACGACAGCGCCTCCCACGTCATCGCCGCGCGCTTCATGAGCGTCGGGTCGCTCAGGAGCGCCTCGCGCGCGTGCTCGCCCATCTCCGAGATCTGCTCGCGGGCTCGCACGACGGGCAGGAAGCCGTAGCCGCGCGACTCGAAGTCGACGCGGTCGTGTCGGCGGTCGAGCAGCCACAGGAAGAGGCCGTCCTTGTCGTGCTTGCGCGTGATGTGGCTCATCTCGATGACGTCGGCGAAGCGCACCGGGCCCGAGTCGTACTTGAAGGCCGAGGCCTCGGTGTAGAGGCGCAGCGCGCCGTCGCCGAGGGCCTTCTTGAGCCACTTCGGCAGCGGGCGGCCGTACTTCGCCAGCCAGTAGCCGAGCGCCTCGCCGGGCTCGTCGGCACGCTGCATGACCGCGTCCAGCACCGCGCGGGGCTCGATGCCACCGGCGATGCCGTACTCGATCGCGCCGACGATCGCGGCCGAGCGGATGTTGCCGTGCGTGCGCAGCCAGACCAGCATGTCGCGGACCCACTGCGGGTCGACCATCGTCACCTCGCGCACGAGGCGCAGGTAGCGCTCGTCGCGGTCGGAGGCACTCTCGTAGAAGGTGTCCTCGCCGACCATGTTGGACGTCGCCAGGAGGAACAACTCCGAGCGCGCCTCTCGCGCGTAGCCCTTGCCGCCCTGGGCGTTGAGGACGACCTCGCGCGTCGTCCTCACCGCGCTGCGCGGGCCCGCCGTGGGCATCTTCGCCAACTTCGCCATGTCGTGCTTCCTTCCGATCTAGGGGCTGTGCCCCTCTGCACACCGGATGTGTGAAGTCTCAGGTGGCGTCTACGCCAGGAGCGCCTGCGGTCTCAAGGCGACCCGAGGTGTGAGTTCATTACCGGTGAAGTAACCCCGAGTCTTCACACCGCAAACGCTCCTGGCGGCAACGATCTCGCATCGGCTGAGGTGACGAACTGTTCTGCCAGTTGAACTATCCCCAGGTCGCCCTGGGGACCGGGACTCGAACCCGGAACCTGTCTCATTTCCAAGGAGAAGTATCTCATTTCCAAGGAGAAGTAACCCCGGCCTTCACACCGTTGCTGCCGCCCCACATCCTGTACCACTTCAAGCGATCAGGTCAAGAGGTTTCTCTCAGAGCCTGCCGCAGAGAGCCTCTCACCTCCCGAAGGGGTGAGGACCAACCCGCCCGAGAAGGGGAACACCATGCCTTACGAGGTCGAGATCAAGACCGGTGCCAAGCAGGTCTCGCTGCCCAACGGCGGGCTCTACAACGCCGGGGACACGGTCACGCTGACCGACGAGCAGTACTTCAAGATCAGCGCGGGCGCGCTGACCGCCTACATCGACGGCGGCGAGGGCACCTGGGTGCCCGGCGACGACCAGGTCTACACGGCCGGTGAGGCTGTCGACGCGCCCGAAGCGCTCACGGCGGCTTCGCTCGACCCCGGCGAGGACGACCTGGCGGTCATCGTCGGCGGCGTCAACGACATCATCGCTGACGTCACGGCGCTGCGCGGCGTGGTCGAGGACCTCGTCGAGTCGCTCTCCGGCGAGGGCAAGGCTCTCGCGGCGGAGTAACCCACGTCCGTAGGTACTCGCCTGCGGGAGGACGCGCGGCCCGCCGCGCAGAAGAGGAGCATCATCATGCCTGTGAAGATGGTCAGGAACCTCAAGTCGGGGCCCACCGTGTGGTCCAGTCTGGAGAAGCGCCGATCGCTGGAGTGGCAGGGTGCCGGGGACCCGAGTGGTCTGGACATCCAGCCGGTCGACGAGGAGATCCTCGCCGAGCCCTCCTTCCAGCAGGCGCTGCGCAAGAAGATCTTCGAGATCGTCGACGACGAGACCGGCGCTGCCGCGCTCGACGCACAGTCCCAGGCTCGCGAGGCGGCCCAGCAGAACATCGCCTCGTCGATCGCTAGCACGATCGACCGCAGCCAGGAGGAGTCCTTCGTGGTCGCCAAGTGCCAGGGGCCCGCCACGCGCGGCACCGGCGAGTGCGGCGAGGACGTCACCCGCAAGGCGACCGAGATCGACGACGCCCCGCTGCTGTGCCCCGCGCACGCAAACCTCGCGCACCTCTTCATGGAGGAGGAGACTGGGGAGATGGTCGAGCGGGACGGCAAGTTGGTCTCGCGCAAGGCATGGCGGCGCACGTCCGTCGGCGCAGCCTGATCCATCTACCCAGGAGGACCCACCATGCGCTACTACTCCGGCAAGCCCACGGACTACCGGGGCACCTACCGCGACAACTTCTCCGAGGTCACCGACCTCTTCGAGGACAAGGACAAGTCCGAGGAGACCTCGGGCGATGAGCCCGTCGCCGAGCCGGACGCCGCCGCCGAGCAGAACGTGATCCCCGAGGCCGTCGAGGCCCAGGAGCACGCCAAGACGCCCGAGACGACCACCGAGGACGTCGGCTCGACGATCTCCGGGGTCGCCCCCGAGACCCCGACGGACCAGACGGGGGCCATCGTCCCCACGGACCCCGACGGCGTCGTGGACGTCGAGATGGGCTCGATCGACTCCCCCGCCAAGGACGGCGACGTCGAGGACGAGGAGTCCGAGGAGCCCAAGGACGGCGACGAGGCCAAGGGCGAGGGGGAGACCGACGTCAAGGGCGAGGCCTTCGACCCGTCCGAGCACTCGGTCACCGAGGTCCTCGCGTACATCAAGGAGCACCCGGACGAGGCGGAGGCCGTCAAGGCGGCCGAGGCCGAGGGCAAGGGTCGCGCCACGATCGCGAACGCCTGACCGTCATCACCGCTCCACCGCCGCTCGTGCATCTCGCCCGGGCGGC
>CALAFV010000400.1 GCA_937891445.1 uncultured Phycisphaerales bacterium
GGCCGCCGCGGCGGCGGAGGAGGCGACGGCCAATGTCTAGCAAGATGCTGCACGTCGCGCTCCGCGAGTTCAACTCGACGGTGCTGACCAAGGGGTTCATCCTCGGCATCGTGATGACGCCGGTGATCATCGTGCTGGTCGTGGCGGCGGTGGGGCTGGTGGCGGCGCTGCAGGGGCCGAAGGTGGCGGGGACGGTGGCGGTGATCGACCGTACGGGGCTGGGTGTGGGGGAGGCGGTGGCGCAGCGGTTCACGGAGGAGGCGGCCAAGGCCGAGGCGGAGCAGACCGAGAAGGCTTTGGCGCAGACGATGGACCGGACGGCGGCGCGGTTCGGCAGCGATGAGAAGCAGCGCGAGCGGATGCAGGGGCTGATGGCGGGGCGGATCAAGCCGCTGACGCACCTGTCGGTCGAGGTGCTGCCGCCGGACGCGGACGTGGAGGAGGCAAAGGCGAAGGTCGCGGCAGCGGACGCCAAAAAGGCGCCCGGGAGCGCCGAGGGGGAGGAGAAGCCGCGCATCGCCCTGGCGGTGATCGATAGCGGGGTGGTGTACATGTCGGAGGAGGGGACGTACTCGACGTTCGACCTGTTCCTAGCGCCGAAGATGGACTTCGAGATCGCCGGGCGGATCGAGCAGCGCATCCGCGAGGCGATCCTCGATGCGAGGATCGCCGCCGACCCGCGGGTGAGGGCGAGCGGCATGGACCCGGCCGACGTGCGGGCGCTGACCAAGGCCCCCGAGGCCAACGCGCGGACCGTGACCAGGGACGGGGAGCGCAAGACCAGCGAGATCGCGTCGCTGGTGATCCCGGTGGGGTTCATGGTGCTGCTGCTGGTGGCGGTGATGACGGCGGGGCAGTACCTGCTGACGACGACCATCGAGGAGAAGGGCAGCCGCGTGATGGAGGTGCTCCTGAGCGCGGTGTCGCCGATGGAACTGATGGTCGGCAAGATCCTCGGTCAGATGGGGGTTGGGCTGCTGATCCTGGTGCTCTACTCGGGGCTGGGGATGGCGTCGCTGGTGGCCTTCAGCCTGCAGCACCTGGTGGACCCGATGAACGTGGTGTACCTGGTGATCTTCTTCCTGATCGCGTTCTTCCTGATCGCGTCGTTCATGGCGGCGATCGGGTCGGCGGTGACGGAACTGCGCGAGGCGCAGACGCTGATGACGCCGGTGATGGCGGCGATGATGGTGCCGTGGATCCTGTGGATGCCCATCAGCCGCGCGCCCAACAGCCTGTTCTCGACGATCCTGAGTTTCGTGCCGGGGGTCAACCCGTTCGTGATGATGATCCGGCTGTCGGGGAGCGAGCGGGTGCCGGCGTGGCAGATCCCGGCGTCGATCCTGGTGGGCGTGGCGTCGGCGATGCTCGCGGCGTGGGCGGCGGCGAAGATCTTCCGCGTGGGCGTGCTGATGTACGGCAAGCCGCCGGACTTCCGGACGCTGGTGCGGTGGGTGAGGATGGCGTAGGGGGGAGGGACGAAGGCACAAAGGCACGCAGGCACAAAGGAGAACGAAAGAGGCCCGCGTCCACCCGGGCGGGCCTCCGAACATTGTTCCCTTCGTGCCTCCGTGCCTTCGTGCCTCAGTGCCTATCTTCCACCCCATGCTCGATCGATTCGACTTGTACGAACTGTGCGCCCAGTCGCCGGATGCGGAGGCTCGTTTTCTGCGGGCTGTTCACGGCGGCTCGCCGCGAACGCTGCGCGAGGATTTCTGCGGGCCGGGCGGGATCGCGCGGGCGTGGCTGCGGCTGGGGGCGCGGCAGCGGGCGATCGTGGTGGACCGGGACCCGGAGCCGCTGGCACGGGCGATGGGCGGCGGGATCGGAGCACCCGCCGACGCGCCGGCGGACCCGCGTCTGACGGGCGTGTGCGAGGATGTGCTGCGGGTGCGCGTGAAAGCGGACGTGATCGCGGCGCTGAACTTCGCGGTGTGCGAGTTGCACGACCGGGGGACGCTGATGAAGTACCTGCGGGGGGCGCGGTCTTCGCTGAGCCCTCGCGGCGTGCTCGTGGTGGACGTCTACGGCGGGAGCGAGGCGTACATCCCCGGGCGGTACACGCGCAAACTCCGCGGCCCGGGCGGGGAGCGGGTCGAGTACACGTGGGAGCAGCGGGCGGCGGACCCGGTCACGGCCCGCGTCGTCAACGCGATGCACTTCCGGGTGACCGAGCGCGGCGGCGGGCGGGGGCGGGTGCTGCGGGATGCGTTTGTGTACGACTGGCGGCTCTGGACGATCGCCGAACTGCGCGAGGCGATGCTGGAGGCGGGGTTCAGGTCTGTGGACGTGTACGACCGGCTCGGCGACGCGACCGACAGCGAAGGGAACGTGTACGTGCGCCCGGTGGAGCCTGGGGAGGGGTTGGATGAGAACTGGGTGGCGTATGTGGTGGGGCGGCGGTGAGCGTTCAGGGAAGTGGTGGCGAGGTTCTGGCGGATTGGCCCGGGGGTGACTCGCCCCGAAGGGGCGCCGGAATGTAGCCACGGGTGGCGCGAGCGCAGCGACCGGAACCCGTGGGGGACGGCCAAGAACTGTGTTTCGTTTATGCGTCCCGCCCCGGAGGGGCGGAGGAGTGTTCGCACGTGACGGGATCGTCCTCCGCCCCTTCGGGGCGGCATGATGAAACAACACAAGAGTGATGTGTGCATCCTTCCCATGGGTTCCGCTCGCCCCCTTCGGGGGCTCGCTCCACCCATGGCTACATTCCTGCGCCCCTTCGGGGCGGCCCAAAGACAGAGTGCTCAGCGGGTCGGCCATTCCGGCGCACTTCGGGGCGTGACCTTCGCGCCCGCCGCGGAGCGGCGGGCCACCCTTGCGGGTCAATCCGCGGACAAAAAGGCCGCGGGCCCCCGGGTGTCCGGGGGCCCGCGCTCGGTCGGTGCGGACGTGTAAGCCGAGTTCTGTGCTCACCGCCGGTTCCCCTCCCTGTCCTTGACGGGGGCTCGGGAGAGGCCTGGCGGCGGCCGCGGCCATTTCTCTTGCCGCGCCGTTGCCGACGCGGTCGGGCTCGCTCCGCGGGGGAGGTCGCCCAGCGGTCCACCCGCCCTCTTCCGGCCGGACCGGCCGTCGCCCGGTTTCCCGGGCGCGAGGGCTGCGTGACCTTGCACGCGGTGGGGTTTACCGTGCCCCGCCTGTCACCAGGCGGGCGGTGCGCTCTTACCGCACCGTTTCACCCTTGCCTGATCCCGGCCCCGGGGGGCCGGGCCATCGGCGGTCTGTTCTCTGTGGCACTTTCCCTCGCCCGGGACCGACTCTTTCGAGGGGGGGCCGGGCGGGTGGGTGTTACCCACCACCGTGTCCTGCCGTGCTCGGACTTTCCTCCGCGGGTCGCCGGTCGCCCGACGCCCGCGGCGGCCGCGTGTCCGCACCGATCGATTCTATGCGCGCACGACCTTCCACACCCGGCGCGGCGCGCCACGTTTGACGCGCGGTGCGGTAGCATCTGCGCAGCCATGACCGGTTCAGCCTCGTCTCTGCCTCCGACGCTTGTCTGGCTCGACCCGGAGCAACTGCCGCTTGTGCGCACCATCGTGGAGCGGATCGGCCTGCCGATCGCCGCCGCCGGGTCGCCGACGCGCGGACGCTCGCGCGAGGTCGCCGAGGCTCTGGCGGAGGCGCAGGGGTCGGACGTTGAGCCGGTGGACGACCTGCGGGCAGCGCTGGCCTCGTGGCAGTCCG
>CALAFV010000401.1 GCA_937891445.1 uncultured Phycisphaerales bacterium
AGCGTGGGGGCGATCCTCAAGACGATCGGCGCCCTGCGGGATGAGGACACGGGCCGGTTCCTGAACTACGACGGGACCGGGCTGCCGTGGTGAGGTTCAGCCGGCGCTTTCCTGCGACTCCTGCACGCGGAAGAGGTCGTAGATCTCCCGGGGCGTCTGCGCGGCGTAGATGCGCTCGCGGAAGTCGTCCATCATCATCAGGCGGCTGATGCGCGCCAGTGCGTGGATGTGATCGCTGGTGCGATCCACCGGGCTGGCCAGCAGGACGATGAGCCGGACCGGACGGGAGTCGAGCGCCTGGAAGTCCATCGGCTGCGCGGGCTTGCCGATGGCCATGGCGAGGGACTCGACGCCGGCGGACTTGCCGTGCGGGATGGCCAGGCCCTGGCCGATGCCGGTGGTGCGGGTCTGCTCGCGCGTCCAGACGGCTTCCTTGAGGGCTGCCGGATCCTTGACGCGGCCGGCGGCGGCGAGGACGTCGACAAGTTCGTCGATCGCGCCGTGTTTCTCGGCGGCGTCGAGGGGTGCCTTGATGCACTCAGGGGTCAGGATGTCCAGGAGGTTCATGCGCGGCGGGCCCCATCGTCCTGCTTGCGTGCGTGCGGCTGGCGCCGGTGCGTAGCCAGCGGGGCCGAGCGCTCGCACGCCGCGGCCCGGGAGGGAGTCAGTGTAGCCGCGGGGGCGCGGCGGGCGATACCGCCGCGGCGAGAGATCATGTGAGCAGGACGCTGTAGGAGCCGTCGGTGTAGGCGCTGGGCGGGTCGCCGGGGACCGCCTGCGGGAGGTGGCGGCGCTCGCGCTGGAGCGTGAAGCCGTGCCATGTGCGGGCCCATGCGGCCTGGTCGGTGTTCTCGGCGTCTTCGAGGCTGCAGGTGGAGTAGAGGATGACGCCGCGGCTGGGCGCGGGGACGAGGAGGGGGATGGCGTCGGCGATGATCTGGCGCTGGACGGCGCGGAGGGAGTCGAGGGTGTCGCGCCCGAAGCGGTAGCGGGCCTCGGGGCGGCGGGCGAGGACGCCGGTGTTGGAGCAGGGGACGTCGAGGAGGATCAGGTGGGCGCCGCCGGCGGCGCGGGCACGCTCCGCGACCTCGGCTGGCGGGCGGACGCAGACGCGGGAGTGGCCAGCGAACACGGATTCGAGTGTGCGGTAGCGCGCTGGGTCAACGTCGGTGGCGAGGATCTCGGCGTTGGGGAAGACAGCGGCGAGTTGGCGGGTCTTGGTCCCCTGACCGGCGCAGAGGTCGAGGATCAGACGCGGGCGGAGGTCGGCGACGCCGGCGACGGCGAGGGAGGAGGCGGGGTCCTGCACCCACAGATCCGAGCGTGAGGCGAGGAGCGAGAGGAGTTGGGCGTGGGAGCCGGTGAAGACGTGGTGGCCGGGGTGGTCGTGGGGTGCGAGAAGCGAGGTGTCGAGGGGGGACTGGGCGTGGGTGGTGTTGAGGATGACCGGGGGCGTGATGAGCGTGTGGAGGGCGGCGGTGCGCACCTGGTCGGGGGTCATGCGCGAGGCCCAGGCTCGCAGCAGGGGCGCGGGGGTGCCGGTGACGGCGGCGAGGCGCTCGCTCGGGGCGTCGGGGAAGGCGGGCTCGGTCAGACGCAGGGCGCGGCCGTCGGAGAGGAGGAGTTGATCGGGCTCGTCGGCCCAGCGCGGCAGTGGGTCGCCGGGGGCGCGGAGGTCGGCGATGCGGCGGAGGACGGCGTTGACCATGCCGGCCGCGCCGCGGCCGGCGCGGCGCTTGGTCCACTCGACGGCGTGGTTGATCGCCGCGTGGGGCGGGACCTTGTCGAGCAGGAGGAGTTGGGCCGCGCCGGCGAGGAGGGCCGCGGCGGCGCGCGGGTCGGCCGTGCTGAGCGGCTGGGTAAGGCGGCGGTTGAGGAGATGCGCGAGGGTGAGCCAGCGGCGGATGACGGCGTCGTAGATCGCGTGGGCGAAGGCGGCGTCGCGCGGCGGGAGGGCGGCGGTGTCGAGGTCGGCCAGGTCGAGGTCGGGGAAGCGGCGGGCCTGGGCGGCGAGGCGGCGGAGGACGAGATCCCGCGCCGGGTCGCTCATGGCGGGCGCGGGGCGGGATGCGGCGGGCTCGCCGCTTGTCGCGGGGGCGGCGGGCTGGGAGGATCGTGTGTTGGTTCCGCGGGGCACGGGGGACTGTACCCCGGCCGGGCCGGCTGACCTTCGACCTCCCCCGTCCTCCCGAGCGAGAGCATGGACACAACAGCGGGCATGACGGCGCCGAGTCGCGGGTCGGATGGGCGCGCGGCGGAGACGGGGGTTGCGCGCGAGCGGGGCGCCGGGGGGCTGCTTGCGGGGATGCGGATCCGCAAGAAGTTGATCTTCCTGCACACGATCTTCTCGCTGGTGCTCGCGGGGATTCTGGGGCTTGCGCTGCGGCCGGCGATCCGCGAGGTCGTGCGGGAGGGGGAGTTGCACGAGGCGCGGGTGGTGATGGGGCTGGTGCTCGCGGAGGGGGTGAACGAGGCGGCGCTGGGCGGGGAGGGGGTGACGGTGCGGCGCGGCACGGCGGCGGAGTTGGGGCTGGCGACGGATATCGCGACGCGGGCCGCGGCGACGCCAGGGGAGCCGCTGGAGGCGGAGCCGGGGTCGGAACCGCCGCGGCTGGCGGCGTTCGACGCAGCGGCGGGGGAGTACGTGGTGGTGGAGGCGAGGTTGAATGAGGCGCGCGGGGCGGTGGTGCGGCTGTATGGGCTGCTGACGCTGGCGCTGCTGGCGGTGTACGGGCTGGTGGCGGCGGCGCTGGAGTTGTTCGTGCTGCCGCAGCATGTGTACGAGCCAATCCGCATCATGCAGGAGGCGGACCGGGCGGTACAGGAGGGGCGGCGCGAGGCGGAGTTGATTCCCGAGAGCGTGATGCCGCGGGATGAACTGGGGGAGATCATGCGGTCGCGCAACGCATCCATCGTGGCGCTGCGGCAGCATGAGCGCGACCTGGCGGAGACGCTGCGGCGGCTGGAGCAGGTCGCGGCGGATCTGGCGAGGAAGAACCACCTGCTCGAGACGGCGCGGAAGAACCTGGCGGACGCGGATCGGCTGGCGAGCCTGGGCATGCTGGCCGTGGGG
>CALAFV010000402.1 GCA_937891445.1 uncultured Phycisphaerales bacterium
GGCGGCGCAGCCGCCGAGCGGAACCCGTGGTAGGCAAACACCCAATATTGTTGTATCGTCTTCGTTATCCCGCCCCGGAGGGGCGGAGGAACCTTCACACGAGCCTCGCCCGACTCCTCCGCCCCTCCGGGGCGGGCGCGACTCTCCCGCTCCATCCACGGGTTCCGCTCGCTGCGCTCGCTCCACCCGTGGCTACAGTCCGCCGCCCCGCTGGGGCGGCCGAACATCGGACGCTCACGCACACCCCCTCGACGAGCCCCACTCGCACGTCCGCGCCGCCCTCACCCAATATCCAGCGCCACATCCAGCGACGACACGCTGTGCGTCAGCGCTCCCGCGCTGATCCGGTCCACCCCCGTCTCCGCGATCCCCCGCACCGTCTCCAGCCGCACGCCGCCCGACGCCT
The DNA here is from genome assembly GCA_937891445.1 of uncultured Phycisphaerales bacterium. Lineage (GTDB taxonomy): Bacteria > Planctomycetota > Phycisphaerae > Phycisphaerales > UBA1924 > CALAFV01. Next base: position 407 of record CALAFV010000402.1, read on the forward strand.
CCAGTTCGATCCGTAGCCCCGACCGGTCCCGCATCTCCACCGCCCGCCGCAACTCCTCCGCCGTCATGTTGTCCAGCAGCACGACGTCCACATTGCACCCGCCCGCCCCCAGGATCTGCTCCAGTTGCGCCAGCGAGTCCACCTCGCACTCGACAAACTTCAGCCCCTGCCCCGTCTCCAGCGCCCGCGCCCTCGCCCTGGCCGACACGTCGCTCAGCCACTTCGCAAGGTCCTTCGGCGCCGCCGCCCCGATGTGGTTGTCCTTGATGAGCACCGCGTCGTACAGCCCGATCCGGTGGCACATCCCCCCGCCGCAGCGCACCGCGTACTTCTCCAGCACCCGCAGCCCCGGCGTCGTCTTACGCGTGTCGTAGATCTTCGCCCGCGTCCCCGCCACCGCATCGACGAACCGCCGCGTCATCGTCGCCACCCCGCTCAGCCGCCCGACGATGTTCAGCAGCGTCCGCTCCGCCGCGAGGATTTCCTCAAACGGCCCCACCAGCGCCGCGGCGACCGTCTCCGCCTCGGCCCGGTGCCCGTCCGCGGCCCGCACGCGCAACTCGACATTCGGCGCAAACAGCCGCAGCAGGTCCGGCAGCACGCGCAGCCCCGCCAGAACGCCCCCCTCGCGCACCACCAGCGCCGCCTCCCCGATCTCCGCCCCCTCCCCGAGCGTCGCGTACGACGTGATGTCTCCATTGCCGCGCGGCGGCGGGGGACCCAGGTCCTCCTCGTGCGCGATCTGGATCAGCCGCTGGACGAGGCCGGACCTGGTCAACTCGGCGTAAACCGTCTCGAGATCAGCCGTGTTCAGATCGCGAAGAGATGGGGCCATGGCCCATCGTACAGGGCCCGAGCGCACCGGGGCAGACCGCGGCGAGGACCGGGGGTACCCTCTCACCGGGCCGGGGGACCAAGGTCGCGAGGGAGGGGGCCGGAGGCTGATGATGGGTCTTCTTGATGGGCGTGTCGGGCTGGTGGTCGGGATCGCGAACGAGCGTTCGTACGCATGGCACATCGCCAAGGCGCTCACCGAACACGGCGCACGCTGCGCCTTCACCCACCTCCCCGGCGAGAAGAACGAGCGCCGCACCCGCCGCGCCATCGAGGAACTCGGCGTCCAG
>CALAFV010000403.1 GCA_937891445.1 uncultured Phycisphaerales bacterium
TCAGCGAGACCGACTTCACCGAGGACCTCAAGAAGATCGACGTGCCGACACTGATCATGCACGCCGACGACGACCAGATCGTCCCCATTGCCGGCTCGGCGATGCTCTCCAGCAAACTCGTCAAAGGCGCCCAACTGAAGGTCTACGAGGGCTTCGGGCACGGCATGTGCTCGACGCACCACGACGTGATCAATCCCGACCTGCTCGCATTCTTCCGCGCCTGAGCCGGTTCCAAAGCCGCAGCAGTGCGATCCGTCCCAACGTCGTAACTGACAGCACCTTGCACCCCTGACCTGACTGGTTGGCGTACAGCACACCGGGTAGTCCGCCGGCCGCTACTGGCTGCTTGCCCGACGCGGCGGCGCACCGTCGCGCTCAGCAGGCACCCTGCACGGCCGCCAGCCACGCGGTCAGGAAGGCCGAGATGTCCGAGGAGTTCACGACCCCGTCGCGGTTGAAGTCCGCCAACGGGTCCTCGCCGAGCACGCCGTCCAGCCAGCGGGTGAGGTACGCCGAGATATCCGAACTCGTGACGACGCCGTTGCAGTCGGCGTCCGCGAGGCAGACCGTCACCACTGCCGCCTGGCTTGTCACACTTGCACAACTGTTGGACACCACGCAGCGGTACGCGCCGCTCTCGTCGGCGATGCCCGGCGTGAGGGTAAGCATCGGCGACGTGGCGCCGTCGATGTCCTGTCCGTCGCGCTGCCACTGGTAAGTGAACGGCCCGGTCCCCAGGGCCGTGACGGACAGCGTGACCGTCCCTTCCGGGCACAGGGACGCCGACTCCGGGTGGGAGACGATCACGGGCTCAGCGGTGAGCACCCACGTGTCGTCGAGGAACCCCGATTCGCCGATACCGGCGTAGAGCACAAACCGGCGGCGGAGCGAGTCGTATGTTATCGCCGGGCCGTAGCGGGCCCCGGGACCGGCGGGCAGCGGCGACCAGGTTCCCGATCCAGCGAGTCGTTCCCACCCATCATCGTGGAAGACTTGGTAGAAGCCGTCCTGACCTCCAACCAGGATCGCCCGCGTGTGCGCGTCATTGGTAGCCACGGCGGGGGAGTGGCGGGGGGACCACGGCGCGGGGGGAAGTTCCATCCAACCCGAGCCTGTCCACTCCCAAGCCCGATTGGTCGGCGCGTACATCGCCGGCGAGACCTGGATCTGCTCATACCCGCCCATGAGGATGATGCGCTGGGTCACGCCGTCGAACGCCATCGCGTGGTAACTGAGCCGCGCGGGCCCCTCCGCGTCGAGCTGCGTCCAGACGCCGGCCTCGCCGTCCCAGGCCCACGTATCCCTCCTGTAGAAAGGACTCCCCGCGCCCGCGCCGCCGTAGAGGATGATCCGCTGACCCACCGGGTCGTACACCGTGCGGTGCTGGTACCGCGCGTCGGGACCGGAGTTGGCCCGCAGCGTCCATGACGCGCCGTCCCATTCCCACAGATCACGCCGGTGTCCTACACCCGCGTGGTAGCCGCCGAAGAGCACCGTGCGCCCGCGGGCTGCGTCGTACACGAGCGTGTGCCCGTAACGAGGGGGAGGCCAGGTCGCGGAGCGCTGGCGCTGCTCCCACCGAGCGCCATCCCACTCCCACAGTTGATCGTTACCATGATTTGGTGCGGGCTGCGGGCCGCCGAAGAGTACGATCCGGTCCCGCACGGCGTCGTACGCGATGTCGAATGCGCGCTGCGCGCCGGGACCGCTCGTCGCCACCTGGACCCACGACTCCTGGCACTGCGCAAGCGCCGCGGCCTGCAGCGAAATAATGACGGACAACGACGCCACAACGGTACGCGGTGCGGACGACATCGCAATAGCCTCCCATTTGGGGGGTCGGAAGAATCCCGGCTTCCCACGCCGACCATCCGGCGCGTGCGACCCGTCGGTGCACCCGATTCGAGGCCGCCCTTGCCGGGTTGCCGGAACACGTCGATGCTCCTTCTCCCCCGTGGGCCGCGGCATCACCGCCGAGCCGTCACGCCCGCGGACGCCGGTGCCCGCCGCCCACTGTGAGAACGAGTTCCGCGGCCGCGTCCCTAGACACAACCCGGGGGGATTCGGCATAATGGCCGCCCTCCGGGATGAACCCCCAACTCGATCAGGTCGCCCACACCGCCAGGACCAGCCCTGACTGGCTCCCCGCGGAACTCTACCGCCAACTCCGCGAACTCGCGGCGGCTCACTTCCGGGCCCAGCCCCGGCGCCACACGCTCCAGCCGACAGCGGTGGTCCACGAGGTTTTCCTCAGACTGTTCAAGGAGCGGGAGGAGGGATGTCGTTCCTTCCCACAGGATGAGACTCACCTCCTCGCTCTTGCCGCGAAGATCATGCGGCAAGTGTTGGTGGATCACGCGCGAGCCCGGCGGCGCCTCAAACGCAACCGGGGCGCGGTCCCCGTGCCGATCGACGCGGCCGAACTGGTCGCATCGGACCGGACGCCCGTGGACGTCCTTCACCTGCACGAACTGCTGGAGCAGTTCGCGGCGATGGACCCAAGGGCCGCCCGGGTGGTCGAACTGCGGTTCTTCGCCGGCCTCACGATCGCGCAAGTCGCGCGGGTGCTCGGGGTCAGCGACTTCACGGTTGAGCGCGACTGGCGGGCCGCGCGGGCCTGGTTGGCGGCCGCGTTACAAGAAGGAGAGTGAGCGCAGCATCAGGGTGTACATCGAATGCCGAGCGTGACCGACGAATCGCGTTGGGCGGAGGTCAAACGGATTTTTCTGCGCGCTGTCGCGGCGCCGCAACCATCGCGCAAGGCCATCCTGGACGACGAATGCTGCGGTGACCCCGCTTTGCGTAAAGAGGTGGAGCGTCTGCTCGCGGCGGACCGCGCCGCTGCGGCGTTTGACCATGCACCGGCCACCTCCATCGGCCTCCCCGAGCCCGACGTTGACATCCCCTCGGAACCGCCGCAACGGATAGGCCCCTACCGCATCCTCGGCATTCTGGGCGAGGGAGCCAGCGGAACGGTCTACCTGGCGCAGCAGGACCGCCCATCCCGACGCGTCGCCCTCAAGGCGCTACACCCGAGCACCGCCTCGCGCACCGCCGCCCGCCGTTTCGCCCGCGAGCCCGAGATCATGGCGGGGCTGACCCACCCCGGGATCGCACAGGTCTTCGAGACCGGCGTGGACGATGCCTCGGGGCGGCCGTACTTCGTCATGGAACTTGTCGAGGGGGAACCCATTCTCCGCTATGCCGCCTCGCGCGACCTCTCGGTCCGCGACCGCATGCGCCTGATGATCATGGTCTGCGATGCCGTGCAGCACGCCCATTCCCGCGGCGTGATCCACCGCGACATCAAGCCCGCCAACATCCTGATCACCGCGGAGGGCCAGCCGAAGATCCTCGACTTCGGCGTCGCCCGCGTCGTGTCGCCGCGATCGCCCGCGGCGACGCTTGCCACTTCCCACGGCCAACTCATCGGCACCCTGGATTACATGAGTCCCGAGCAGGCGGCCGGGCTATCCGCGGAGATCGACATCCGCAGCGACGTGTACTCCCTCGGGGCGGTGCTGTATGAACTGCTCGGCGGCCGGCCGCCGCTGGACCTGGGCGAGCGTCCGCTGCTGGAGTGCGTGCGGATGATCCGGGAGACACCGCCGCGCCGGCTGGGCGAGTTTCGCACCGACCTCCGCGGCGACCTGTCGGCTATCGCCGCCAAGGCTCTCGCCAAGGACAAGTCCGAGCGCTACGCCACCGTGTCGGAACTCGCGGCGGACCTCGGCCGCCATCTTGCCGGGCAGACCGTCCACGCCCGCCCACAATCGGCCCTCTACGAAATCCGTCGCCTCATCGCCCGCCATCGCGTCCCGGCGCTGATCGTCGGCGCGGCATGCGTCGCGGTCCTGGCCGCTCTCGCGCTGATGCTGGCCGCGATGTCCAACCGACTCCATGCCGAGAGGCAACTGGCACGAACGACAACCCTCCTGCTCGGCCGGGTCATGGACCAACTCGGACCACAAACCGGCAGCGCGGCTCTCCGCGAGCAGATCATCACCGATGTCGCCCCGATCATCGAGCGCCTTGCCCGCGGGCGCCCGGACGATGTCCAGGTGCAACTCAACCGGTGCAGGCTCCTGGCAGCGCAAGCGGACCTCGCGTACGAGCGGGCCGCGATCGCCGAAGCCCTGGCGCTGCGCCGCCTCTGCTTCGAGGCCCTGCGAACGCTCGCGGAAGAACACCCGGACAGCATCCCGGCGCGTGATGTGTCAATCGCCGCGGTCAAGGTCGGCGATTATCTTCAAGGACCGCGGCGCATTCGCCGACGCGCGGCGGTATTACGAGCAGGCCCTCGAGATCGATCTGCGGCGGGTCCAGATCACGCCTTCCGACACCACCGCCCTCGATGACCTCGTCTGGAGTTACCTGAGGCTGTCCGACTTGGCCGGCTGCGTCGGCGACTCGCAACTCGCAGCCAGTTTGCATCGCTCGGCGATCGATACCACCGACGCCCTGCTCCGGGTCGATCCGTCGCGTCCCGCATCCTTGTTCGCGGCGATGACCGCCCTGAGAGACAAACACACGCTGCACCTCCGGTTCGACACGCCGCCGCTCCAGCCCGCCGACTGGGCGAAGATTCTCGAACTCGGCGAGCGATGCATCGCCACCGCGCCGCAGAACCGTGGGTACCAACTCGAGCACGCCAAGAACCTGGTCGCAGCGGCTACCGAGTCACCCATCTTCGACGACGCTGCCGCCTCTTCCGCAGCACTCGCGCGCGCACGGCAGATCTTGGATGAGGTTTCGGCTCTGGATCCTCTGGATGATGCCGTTCTCGCGGCCCGCGCTTGCTACCACGGCCAGGCTGCCCATATCGCTAGCCGCTTCGGATTACCAGAACAGGCCATCGCGGAACTCCTGGCGGAGATCGAGGTGCGCGAGCAGCGCGTGACGCTCCGCCCGGAGAACCCGGCCATCGCATCGGAGGCGGCGGATGCGGCGCTCCGGGCATCCCGTCGCCTCGTGGCAGCCGGTCGGGAAGCCGAGGCCCAGCGCCTCCTCGCCCCCGCGGTCGCCCGCTTGGAGGCACTCGCAGCGTTGAGCGATGTGACGCCGCAACTCCTGGTCACCCTCAGTAACGTACTTGTGACGGCGGAGATCCCGACCATCCGTGACCCTGACCGGGCGCTCGTGCACGCCGCGCGAGCCGCCACGCTGTGGCCCGACTCCGAGAGCCTGATCTTTCACTTCGCCGGGATACTTGCCCGGTGCGGCCGCCACGACGAATCAGCCCGCGTGCTCTCCGAAGCCGTCTCGCGCGGCCTGTTCAAATCTGATGCTTGGCAACAGCGGCTTGCCACCTTCCGTGCCGACACTCCGCAGCAAACAACCCCATGAGGCGACAAGGGCGGAGAGGCCCACGCATACAACGACGGGGGAGGCGCAGGCGCTCGCCGTGCCGAGCGCGGCATTCCGGTCGCCCAGGCCCCCGCGACCGCTGTCGGGCGGCGTCCAGGAACCGAGTTGTAAGCCGCTAACCGCGCAGCAACCTTCTTAGGGTTGTCACTTGCGTTCCCCGACGCGAGAGTCTATTTCACACACCGGTGTGCTGTTCGGCGCAAATTCGCCGCCCCCTCTTGCCACGGTCGGCCGCCGCGAGATAATCCGGCCCTATGACCCCGCCGAACCGCGACAGCAGGCCGATCGGCACTCTTCACGGCGATAGCGACCGCGGGCTCCACCGCCGGGCCCTCGTACGCAATGCGCATGCCGGGTCCGACGCACGCCGTCCCCCGCCCAACTCTGGTCGCTCGTGACGCACGTCGTCTCGCACGCGCCTTCCTCGACGTCAGCTTCCCGCCTAAAGCGGCCGCGTCGGCATCAGCCTAAAGAACGTGAACCGCTGCTGCTCGCCCGCACTCTTGAGCGAAAGGCGATCTGCGCACGCGATCACTCGGTTCAGAATCCCATCGCTTCGGCGATTCCCTGCACCGGATCGAACTGCGGGCCGACGAACCCCGCGCGGCGGATCTTCTCGGCCAGTCGGGCATCGATGACCGTTGTCGTCGACTCATACTTCAGGCGAAAGATGAGCACGTCCGGAGGCACCCTGGCGGGGTCCAGCTTCAGCCGGAAGAAGGTGTAATCGGGCTCTTCGCCAGGTTCGTGCTCGACGTCGTACTCGGACTTCTTCAGGTCGATGCAGTCGACCAGATGCAGCCAGTTGACCACGTAGTACGGCTCGGCTGGCGAAAGCACCGAGAGCAACTTCTTCGAGCCCGTCATCTCCGCCCTGAAATACTGCGCGTGCCCCGGCGCCTCTTGCTGCAGAAACCGCCGAAACCGCGACGACACCACGTGGGCCGCCCCGCACCAGGGCATGTCCTCGGCGCGGGGCAGCGGCGGCACGATCCTGAAGCGAGGCGTCCTCCGCGGCCGCCCGACCCGCCGCCCCTCCTTCAACGAATCAAGCCACTGGTCGTTTCCGACAGGTTCGATCGACGACCTGGCCTTTCCCCCACCGTCATCAAACAGCAAGAACTTCCGCTTCGCCACCTCTCCACTCCGATCCGAGCCGCGTGTCGTCACGCCTGGTCCACCCAGATTAGGCGGCCAGCGTGCCACGGACGATTATATGGCTCCGCGGCCCAGGCTGCCTGCATCTGAGGCCGTCGGGACCACCGAAGGGCATGGCCACTTCCCCGCCATCCGAGCAAGGCCGCAAGCGCTCATGCCGAGGCCGGCCCCAGGCGCCGCTAGTTGCGGGCTTTCTCCCGACAGAGATTCTTGCTTCGTTTCGGAGGCTGAACGGCCGTCCGGCGCTTCGACCCTCGCCTGCCGAAGGGGCCCTCCGGATCGAGCAACGACAGGTAGTCGTCGTGCGAGATGGCGAGGCACCAACGGAACGAATCTTCGACCAGATAGAGTCACTCTGGGCATGGTCCTCCACGAAGTACGACCGCGCAGTCGCCCAATCGGTGACATAGACGTGCGGATCGGCCTGCGACTTCAGCGGCGTTCCGCCGTTCTGTGCGGTCGCCGACGCGACAAGGGTGTACTCACCCGCGGGAAGGATGAGCAGCAGGTCGCCCGTATCGCCCGCGCCGGACAGCGCAACGATGTCGCGCCCCAAACCGGTCAGCCGGATGGACGCGGCCGTCGCTCCGCTGGCGACGGTGTGTGTCTCGCACATGGCCGCAAGCACGAGATCGGAGGTCTTTATCAGCCGAATGGTGTACTCGACGGCCGATGTCGAGATCACCTCCCCGACGGCCGTGACGGACGGCTCGGGTGGCGGCGGGGGCTGAAATCTGGTGCGCCAAAGAGTGTCCGTGCTCGAGCAACTCAAGGCACAGCGTGTCAGTCATCGATAAGTCTGGTAAGTGGGCGGAGGTGAAGTGACGCGAGTAGTTGGTCTATCGTGGGGCCTTGCTTTCGGCGTAGTCGTGAGCATCGCGATTGCTCTCGGCGCGGCGCTCGTCGTAACGCCGACTACGGTTACCGTGAAGAACACAGGCTGTGGCAGTCTGGCTCACGAGATCCTACATGCGGCGGATTTTGCAAGAACAACGACAAGTGTGACCTGTGGGATCCGAACAATCGACAACCCTACTGTGAGTTCTGGATGTGCACGGAAGCGAGGTCCTCATCAATGGGATCTTGCTGTGATCCGAATAATCCCTGGCGAAAAGGGCGTGATTGGGCGGCCTGCGTCGCTGCTCTGCGTGATTGGTACCTTGACAACCCTGACACTTGCGGGACCGTTTCGAGGGCGATTCGAGCTGCCGCATGGGATCGATGTGCGGCCAGCGACGAGGCGAGCGCGTGTAGTGGCACAATCCCCGTCATCCAGTAGCCAGCATGAGAAGCGAAGGGACAACGGAAACGGAGGTGCGGTGATGACATATGGGACGGCTGGTGCGCCGCGTCGAGCGCGGCGCTGGTGCGTTTGGGCTCCGGTGATCCTCGCCGTTGGCGCATTGCTGGGCGGGGGGGCGTCCGCTCGCTTCCTCGGTTTCCGCAATCCAAGCTTGGCACCAGGTGTGGTCGCGGCCTCTGCAATGAGGGAGGTGTTTGGCATGGCGGCGGACGGTGCCGATTTTGAGAAGGTAATGGAAACGCGACGTTGGGGCGCGCCAGAGATCGCCCACGCGGCTGGACAGGAGCCGCACGACCCATTCATCCCTTGGCTTGCCACGAAACTCTTGCGACATGCGGCAATGGGCACCTTGTTCGTGCGGGATGGCGATCGGATAAACCTTAGAATTACCTGGGACATGGGTGACCGGTCGAGGTGGTACATCGGTCGCGTCTCGACAATTCCGCGGGAACGCGCTGCCGTCGAAGTGAGCGGCCCATGGATTTTCTGGCGTTCTGTTGGCGCGCTGGTTACACCGTCTTCCCCGGAAGACAAGCCGTCGATCGAAGACTACCCGCTCGATGGCGTGCGCCCCGGCGACATCGTTCAGTTCGACCTCTTTCGCGCGCCGCGTGACTTGACACGGTCTCCCGGACACCTCGATCCCACGATGCTCGTCGAGAGAAACGAGGCCGAACTGATTCTACGGTTGCACTTGCCGGTGATTGTAGATAGCAGGTGAGTACGTGCGGTACGACACGAATCTCGACGGCGGCATGGCCGATGAGAGCGGGCGACCAGGTCATGGTCTACGACGCCTGGGGGCGGCTGGTGGAGGTCCGCCGCACCGACACCCAGGCCCTGGTGGCGGCCTACCGCTACAACGGCCTAGGCTTCCTGATCGCCCGCACGGCCGACTCGGACGCCGACGGCGACGTGGACGGCGCCGACGCCACCTACCACTCGGCCTACGACGAGCGCTGGCGCATCGTGGCCACCTACCTGGCCGCTGCGAACATGTGCGATCTTGTTGGAGTGATCGCCGACGCTCTCGCCGGGTGTGTCGGCGGCGGGGCTGCGGGAGCAGAAGGTAAGGAGCAGTTGATCGCGTTCTTGATGGGCTTGATCCTCGGGAGTGGAAGCGAAGGGTGCTTGGGTGGGCACCAACCCGCGCCACCTCCAAAGATCTTTGGGTCTACCTCCCCAGTGCCGCCGATTACGCCTAGAAACCCGGGCGGAAACATCGTTGCGACGATTGCAATCCCAACCTCTCCTAGAGGAATCGACACATACCCGACGTGCCCCAGCGGCCCAACAACTCGACCTGACACGGAGCAATTCGTATGGGTCCGCTCGGGCTACTGATTGCGGCCATCACGAGTTGGGGCCTCTTCGGTTACCTACGGCGGCGGTCGAAGCACCTTCGCCGGATTTCGCTGCTTGCTCCCATGTTGGCAGGACACGTTGTTGCTGGTGCCGCCGTCGTTTGTTATTGGATTGTCGCCGGCGCAGGCCGGGAACTAGATAAGTTAGAGTTATTCATTGCTGCGGAAGGCTTGGCTGGTATGTTCGCGACAGCAACTAACATATTCTGTGCCGAACGGGCAAACCCAGAGCGACAGTAGGACTCGTCGGCGAGGTCTAG
>CALAFV010000404.1 GCA_937891445.1 uncultured Phycisphaerales bacterium
GGCGCTGCATGTTCGAGCCCATCAGCGCGCGGTTGGCGTCGTCGTGCTCGAGGAAGGGGATCAGGCTCGCGGAGACGCCCACGATCTGCTTCGGGGCGATGTCCACGTACTCGACCATCGCGCTGTCGACCTCGGTCAACTCGCCGTTGACCCGGGCCATGATCATGCCCGGGCGGAGTTTCCCGTCGGGCTCCAGCGCGTCGGCCGGCGCCAGCACCGCCTTCATCTCCTCGTCGGCCCGCAGTTCAACGATCTTGCCCGTGACCTTCCCGTCCTTCACGACGCGGTAGGGCGTGCGCAGGAAGCCGTACTCGTCGATGCTGGCGTAGATCCCCAGCGACGCGATCAGGCCGATGTTGGTGCCTTCGGGCGTCTCGATCGGGCAGATGCGCCCGTAGTGCGAGATGTGCACGTCGCGGACCTCGAAGCCCGCGCGCTTGCGGTTCAGACCGCCGGGGCCCAGGGCGCTGAGACGCCGCTCGTGCACGAGGCTCGAGAGCGGGTTGGTCTGGTCAACGACCTGCGACAGTTCGCTGCGGCCGAAGAAGAAGTCGATCGCGCTGGAGATGCTCTTGGAGTTCACCAGGTCGGCGATCTTCGCCAACTCGTCCGGGTTCTTGACGCTCATGCGCTCCTGGACGGTGCGCCGCAGCTTCAGGAAGCCCTTGCGCAGTTCCTCCACCGCCAGTTCGTCGAGCGTGCGGAGGCGGCGGTTGCCCAGGTGGTCGATGTCGTCCACCTGCGCGACCGGGCGGCCGGTCTTGGGATCCGGACGCTTGGAGCGCAGGTCCAGGATGTACTGGATCACCCGCAGGAAATCCTCCGCCGTGAGGAACATGCGGTCCTCCGGCGTGTTGAGGTTGAACTTGCGGTTGATGCGGAAGCGGCCCACCTTCCCCAGGCGGTAGCGGTTCTCGTCGTAGAACTTCTCGAAGAACAGCTGCTTGGCCTTGTCCACCTGCGGCGGGTTGCCCGGGCGGAGCTTGGAGTAGATCTTCAGCAGGGCCCGCTCGTAGTCGCTCTGGGCGTCGAACTGGTCCAGCCGCTCCTCGGCCACCGTGTTGAGGATCAGCGTGTCGCTGGGGTTCTGGATGACGCGGATCTTCTTGAGGCTGCTGGCCATGATCTTGGCCGCGGCCTCCTCCCCGATCATGCGGCCAACGTGGACGAGTTCCTCGCCGGTCTCGGTGTCGATGATGCTCGCCGCGGCCCAGTGGTCCGGGCGGACCTGGTCGGCCTTGATCTCGCTGACCTCGTAGAACAGGCCGAGGATCGCGTCCGTCGAGGCGATCGACTCGTCCAGGCAGCGCAGGAACGTCGTCGCCGCCAGTTTCGTGGACTGGTCGATCCGCATCGCCAGCACGTCCTTCTTGGTCACCTCCAGTTCGATCCACGAGCCGCGCTCGGGGATGATGCGGCTGGAGTGCAGCGGACGGTCGGCCTCGGCCGAGACGATGGAGAAGTCCACGCCCGGCGAGCGGTGCAACTGGTTCACGATGACGCGCTCGGCGCCGTTCACGATGAACTCGCCGCCGCCCATCATGATCGGGAACTCGCCGAGGTAGATCTCCTCCTCGGCCACGTCCGGGTGGCCCTGGCGGACCAGGCGAACCGCGATACGGAAGGGCATCCCGTACGTCAGGCGCAGCTCGCGGCACTCGTCCGGCGTGTACCGCGGCTCCTCCAGGACGTAGTACTGGTACTCCAGCTGCATCGTCCCGTCGTAACTCTCGATCGGGAAGACCTCGCGCAGCAGCGACTCCAGGCCCAGCGTGGGGTCGCGTTCCTCCGGGCTCTTGTTGAGCTGAAGGAACCGCTCGTAGGCCTCAGCCTGCACCTTGGTGAGGTCAAAAACGGGGACGGCGTCGCCGCGCTTGGCGAAGCTGCGCACTCTCGTCGCTGCCATCGAATCCCTCATGATGGTTGGAACAACCGCACCAGCCGCTCATGGCCGCTGGGGTTGAGATGTGATTTTTGACCGTGGTCCACCCGTGTCGTGCCGCGTCGAACCCGTCAGTGTACTCCCGGTCGCCCCCCGGGGCAACTCTCGCCCCCCGACCTTCGCCGTACCTTGAGTTTTTGTCACCCGATCAAAACCCGACCAATAAGATGCCGCGCCCCGCGCGGCCGGACGACCTCAAAAAGGAAGAGAGCCCCCGCTTGGGAGGGCTCCCTTCGAAGACCAACCGTCGGCCGCGCCGGGCCAAGCCAGCGCGGCAGGACGGATTACTTCAGCTCGACCTGGCCGCCGGCTTCCTCGATCTGCTTCTTGAGCTTCTCGGCGTCCTCCTTGCTGATGCCCTCCTTGACGGGCTTCGGAGCGCCCTCGACCAGGCCCTTGGCCTCGGCCAGGCCCAGGCCGGTCGCCTCGCGGACGACCTTGATGACGCCGATCTTCTTCGCGGCGTCGAAGCCCTTGAGGATGACGTCGAAGGTCGTCTTCTCCTCGGCCGGGGCCGCGGCAGCGCCGCCGGCGCCCGGGGCCGCCATCACGACCGCGCCGCCCGCCGCGGCCTCGATGCCGTAGGTCTCCTTCATGTACTTGCCGAGTTCGACCGCGTCCTTGAGGGACAGCCCGGCCAGCATGTCGCCGAGTTCCTGAATCGTCGCCATGGGAATCAACCTCTTTCTGCACGCGGGCCCGATCCGCCGGATGGGTCCGCCGATCTCCGCGAAGAGGGGGACGACCTGTTCGTCCCTTTAACCCCGTGCAGGGCCAGTCCGCGGCGGATGTCTGTGTTCCCCTTACCCCGCCTTCGCGATCGTCTCGCCCTTCTCGAGCTTTTCCTCGATGGCCTTGATGATGCCGGCGATCGTCGCGCCCGGGCCGGTGATCTGGGCCATGAGTTTGCGGCCGGGGCTGACGATGAGGGTGACGGTCTGGGCGAGCGCCTCTTCCCGGGTCGGGAACTTGCTCAGCTCCGTGACGCCCTCCTTGCCCTCGTAGAGGGTGCCGTCGAGGACGGCGCCCTTGAGTTCGATCGCCGGGATCGTCTCGATGATCTTGATCAGTTCGCGGGCGACCTCGACCACCGAGTTGCCGCCGTAGGCCAGGGCGCTGGCGCCCTTGAGCAGCGGGGCCAGGGGCTCGAGGCTCGTGCCCTCGATGCTCTTGCGGGCCAGGCTGTTGCGGACGACGGTGATCTGAATGTTCTTCTTGCGCAGTTCGTTGCGCACCTTCGTGGTGTCGACCGCGCTGACGCCGCGGATGCTGATGAGCATCGCGTCGCTGGCGTCGCCGAACCGGGACTTGTAGTCCCGCATGATCAACTGCTTGACGGTCTTGGACATCTCAGAGCTCCAAGAGCAAATGGCCAGAGGGCAGAATCAGGGACTGCTGCGGCCGTGCCCGCGGATCTTTCCTTTGGCCATCTGGCCCGTTGCCATCTGGCCCCTTCGCTCAGTCGGCGGCCGCCGAGGCGACCTTCACCTGAACGCCCGGCGTCATGGCGCCGGCGACCACCACCTTCTTGATGTACACACCCTTGGTGCTCGACGGGCGGACCCGCTCGATCGTCCGGATGAAGTGCTCGAGGTTCTCGACCAGGTCGCTGTCCTTGAAGGACATCTTCCCGATCACGGCGTGGATGTTGCCGCCCTTGTCGTTGCGGTACTCCACCTTGCCGGCGGTGTACTCGCGCACGGCCTCCGGGACGTTGTTGGTCACCGTGCCGGCCTTGGGCGAAGGCATCAGGCCCTTGGGGCCCAGCACCTTACCGAGCCTCGACACGACGCGCATCATGTCCGGCGAGGCGATGGCGACGTCGAAGTCCATCCAGCCGCCCTCGATCTTGGCGACCAGTTCCTCGCCGCCGGCCTCGACGGCCCCCGCCGCCTTGGCCTCCTTCGCCACGTCTTCGCGGCAGAAGGCGATGACCTTCTTGGTGACGCCGATGCCCTTGGGCAGCGCCACCGCGCCGCGCAGCGACTGGTCGGCCTTGGTCGGGTCGATGCCCAGGTGGAACACGATGTTGACCGTCTGGTCGAACTTCGGGCCCTTGAACTTCTTGAGCGCCGCGATCGCGTCCGCCGGCGGCAGCGGCTCGGCGGGAACCAGAGCGGCGTTGGCGCGTGCCCGCTTGGAGAGTTTCTTCGCCATCGTCTTCAGCCCTCCACCGTCACGCCCATCGAGCGCGCCGTGCCCTCGATGATCCGCATCGCCGCCTCGATCGAGCCGGCGTTCAGGTCCGCCAGTTTCTCCTGGGCGATCGCGCGCACCTGCTCACGGGTGATCTTGCCGACCTTGTTCTTGTTCGGGACCCCGGAGCCGCTCTCGATCTTCGCGGCCTCCTTGATGAGCACCGCGGCGGGCGAACTCTTGATCTCGAACGTGAACGAGCGGTCGTTGTAGACCGTGATCACGCAGCCGACGACCTTGCCGTTGAGCTTGGCCGTCGCCGCGTTGAACTGCTGGATGAACTGGCCGGGGTTGACGCCGTTACCGCCCAGCGCCGGACCGAGCGGCGGCGCCGGGGTGGCCTTGCCACCCGGGGCCATGATCTTGAAGCGGTTGACAACTTCTTTCTTGGCCATCGTGCTCCACCTCCTACCTGCCCGTGCTTGCCGCAGGCCGCGAGACCTGCGGGACGCTCCCAACCGGCCAAGGGGGGGAGGGGCGAGGTAGTGAAAACGGTTCTGCGATGTGACCCGCGGGGGTCCGCGGGGAGAAGCCAAGGTTAGACCCCCGGCCGAGCCGCGACAAGCGATCAGTTTGGGCTCCGCGAGGCGGGCGAGCGTGCCGGACGTGCTCATGAGCGTCCGCGTGCTTGACACCCGGCTGGCCAAGCCTACTCTCCAAGCCCAAGCAACTGAGACTCAGTCGCAATTGATGAGCACAATG
>CALAFV010000405.1 GCA_937891445.1 uncultured Phycisphaerales bacterium
CGGAACGCGGGGGCCGGCGGGCGCGGGGCGGCCCGCAGCGGCGTGGCCGGGGGACTCAAGATGAGCGGCGAGTTCCTCGACCAGTTCGGCGACCTCGGCGGTGACGCGGTCCACGCGGTTGCGCGTCCAGGCGTAGGCGGCGGTGCAGGGGATGGCGACCACCAGTCCCTGGACGGTGGTGATGAGGGCGAGGGAGATGTCGCCGGCGAGTTGGCCGGGCTTGGCCATGCCGTCGGTGGCGCTGATCGTCTCGAAGGCGCCGACCATGCCGACGACGGTGCCGAGGAGGCCGAGCATCGGGGCGACGGAGGCGATGAGGCCGATGCCGTCAGTGGAGCGCTGGAGGGCGGTGACCTGGGCCTGGCCCTCTTCTTCGAGCGCGGCTTTGAGTTCGAGGAAGCCGAAGGGGGAGCGTGCGCAGCGGACGAGCGCGCCGCCGACGACGCGGGTGAAGAAACAGTCGTTCTCCTCGGCCTGGGCGTAACGGATCGCGCCGGTGATGTCGCCGGCGCGGAGGAGTTCGTGAAGGCGGGTGACGATCTCGGGCGGGGCGAGGCGGCCGAGGCGGACCTGAACGAAGTGCGCCACGAGCAGGGCCACGGCGACGAAGGAGAGAGCGATGATGATGTAGCCGATGACGCCGCCGTCGTTGATATAGGAGAGGAGGGACTTGCCCTGCGTCGCGGCGGCCTCGGCGGCGCCGTCGGCCGCGTCGGTCTGCGCGAGCGTCCAGGCGGCGGCGGATTCGATGATGGTGTGCAACGGGTTCATGCTGGTGCGTGTCTTTCGCTGATTGTTCTACTGGTGTGAGCGGGCCAGGCCGCGGGCACGCCCGGCGTCGGCGATGACGCCGAGGCGCTCCCATGCGAGCGCGGGGTGGGCGGGGTGACGGCGGCGGAGTTCCGCGACGAGGATGCGGGCGGCGTCGGGCTCGCCGAGTTCGGCCATGGTGACGGCGGCCTCGGCGAGGCAGACGCCGGCGAGGTAGGAGTGCTCCTCGCCGAAGCGGGCGGGGATGTGGAGGAGTTCGCGGACGCCCTTGCGGCGCAGGGCGGGGTCCTGCTCGAGGACGAGGGAGCGGCCGATGCCGGCGCGGCACCAGGCCTCGACCCACGGGGCGGGCGGGGTGGTGTTGGGACCGCCGCCGGTGATGCGGCGCAGGAGGAGGGCGCGGGCCTCGGCGCGGGCGGTCTGGTCGCCCGTGCGGGCGGAGACGATCTCGGCCACGAGGCG
Source organism: uncultured Phycisphaerales bacterium (assembly GCA_937891445.1). Taxonomy (GTDB): domain Bacteria; phylum Planctomycetota; class Phycisphaerae; order Phycisphaerales; family UBA1924; genus CALAFV01. The sequence goes on from CALAFV010000405.1 coordinate 1,234, forward strand.
GACGCCCGCATGATTGTGTGCGACGGCGGGAATGGGCGAGGGACTTGGGGCGCCGGCGGCGACCTGGGCCTCGAAGGCGGCGGCGTGACGGTAAAGGGCGGCGAGGTCGGTCACGGCGTCGCCACCGTCGCCGCGGGCGAAGCGCAGCCATTCGTCGGAAGCGGCGACGGCGGCCATCGCGGCGCCGCCGACCCAGATCGGCGGGAGGCCCGGGACAAGGTCGGTGGCGGCGTCGCGCACGGGGGGGAGCGATGTGCGCCCGCCGATCCACTGCTCCGGGGGCGGGTTGCTCGTGCGCAGGGCGGCGGTCCAGTCGAGCCAGGCCCAGACGGCGGCCCCTTGTGCGCCGCGGCGGAGGCGGCAACGCAGGAGACCCTCGTGCACGACGGCGGCGCTGGGGCCGCGGGCGTTGCGGTAGACGTGGGCGAGGCTCTCTAGCAAAGGCTCGGCGCCGGCCCAGTCGCCGCGCTCGACGCGGGCGCGGGCGCGCCAGACATTGGCGGCCAGTTCGGCCAGCGCGGGGTCCGCGGGGGCGGGCGGGTCGTCAACGGTGCGGACGACGTCCCAGGAGATGATGGTCCCCTGGCCCAGGGGCGTGCTGGCGGCGTCGGCGAGGATCACGCCCTCGGGGCCGATGGAGCGCACCGTCGCGGCGACGGGTTCGGCGACGCCGCGGAGTTGGACCTGCGGAGCGGCGCCCGCGAGCGGCGCGGCGATGCACGCCAGAGCGCAGAGTTGTGCGGCTCGGATCCTCAATTCGGCGCCTCGATGTGGTGGTACGTTCCGCCGCTCTGCTTGGCGATCTCGCGCATGAGCGGCTCGGCGGAGCGATCGCCGAAGGTGAGGCAGTGGATGGGGACGCGGCGGCCGGAGCGGTTGATGCGGGCGATCTCGTCGGCGAACGACGGGTCGAACATGCCGTCGGTCATGAAGTAGATGGCGTCCGGGCGCGGGGTGATGCGCAGCGCGATCTCGAAGCCGGGGAGCGGGTTGGTGCCGCCCGCGGCGTCGAGGATGAGGATGTGCTCGCGGGCCCAGCGTTTCTCGCCGTCGCCCGCCGCGGACCACTTGAGTTTGCCGCCGAGGGAGTAGGCCTCGGAGTTGAAGGGGACGATGTAGAAGTGCTGGTGGTCGCTGAGAGCGTTGATGGACTCGAGCAGTTCGACCTTGAGGCGATCGAGTTTCTCGCCGCGCATGGAGCCGGAGGTGTCGACGATGTAGGCGAAGCGGTCGCCGCGGGCCTCGACGCCGAAGAAACTCGCGG
>CALAFV010000406.1 GCA_937891445.1 uncultured Phycisphaerales bacterium
GTCCCCGGCGCTGCGGCGGCTGCGCGAGAAGTTCGGCAAGCAGCAGTTCAAGGGCGGGCTGGGCTGATCAGCCGCCTGCTTTCGTGATGTTTCTGGGAGCCGCGGTCGGGTGACCGCGGCTCTCTTTGTTGAGGCGGCGGTTTCGGGTACCATGATCCCGTGGCCACTTCTCTTTCGCCGCGAGCACGGCTCTTCTGCGGCCTCGCGGCCGGCCTGGCCGCGGCCGCGTACTTCGCCTTCTCGGCGCTGCTGGTCAGCCGGATGAAGCGGGGGGCGGGGCTGTGGGAGGACTGGCCGCGGGCGGCGGCGGTGCTCGCAGTGTCGCTGGCGGCGGGGATGGCGTTCGGGATGCTGGTCGTGGTGGCGCCGGCGTGGCTTGAGCAGCGCGGGGCGCGGCCGGAGCGGGTGGTGTGGTTGCGCGCGCTGGCGCCGGGGGCGATGCTGATGGTCGGGCTCATGGGCACCATGACGATCGCGCGCGGGTCGCTGCTCTGGGCGTTTGCCGAGTTCGGGTTCCTGGTCGTCATCATGATCGGGTCGGGGATCATGTCGGCGGGGCACATGCGGCGCGAGGGCGACTCGCGGCATTGTCCGAAGTGCGACTACGAGTTCGGGTTCCCCGATGAGAGCGCGGCGCCGCGGACGTGCCCGGAGTGCAACGAGCCGTGGATCGGGCGGCTGGTGCGCGGGACGCGCAAGGGCTCGCCGCGGCTCATGATCGCCGGCGGCGTGGTGATGTGCTCGTCGTTCGTATTTGCAACCGGCGGCATGTGGGGCGGCGGGGTGGCGCGACACCTGCCGACCAGCGTGCTCATCATGTGGGCGAGCGGCGCGCGGTTCAACAGCGCCCCGATGGCGGAACTCGCGAGCCGGACGCTGACGCCGGCGCAGACGGCGGACCTGGCGCGCCGCCTGCTGGACCGGCGGGCGGCCGACCGCTTCTCTCTGGGCGTGGAAGGGAAGCAGTGGCTGGATGCGCAGGTCACCGCGGGAACGCTGCCGGCGGACCTGCGCGAGCGCTTCTTCGCGGAGATGTTCATGGGCGGCGTGCACGCGCCGGCGCGGGTGCGCGCGGGCGAGCCGTTCACGGTGGGCCTGCGCGACACCGACGGGGCGGACGGGTACACGTACAGGTGCTTCGTGTGCATCGCCGGATTCGGCGTCGGGGACGAGGCGCCGACGGCCGGGCGCAGCGCCGATGCGTTCTACCCGAACCTGATCGACGCGGCGGACCCGAGCCCGTACTCGGACAACATCCCGACGGCCACGCTCGTCGCCGCCGCGCCGGGAACAACGGTGGTGCGCGCCGAGATCTGGGTCGTGGTGGCGAGCCGATCGCCGGCCCCGGTGCGTTGGGGGAGCGACGGGACGCCGTCATTCTCCGGGCCGGTGGAGTGGGTCAGGAAGGTCGTGCTCGAGAAGCGGGTGACGGTGACGCCGTAGTGTGGCGACGGCCGTGGAAACCACCCGGTGCAGCGCCCCATCGCCGCTCGCGAGGTCGTCGGATATTCGGGACCCAGCCGCACTACGCGTTTGACTACCCGCGCGAGGCTGGTATCTGAAGCGGCGCGGCTCGCCACGATCGTTCGGATCTTCACGACCTGCCGCGCCCTGATCCACTGCCGGTACGCTCAGGCATGGTCCCGGCACGCGTCCGCATTGTCGCCGCCGCTGTTTCGCTGGTTGCACTGGCGGGGCTGTGCGTCGTCATGATGTGCTGGGCGCCGCCGTCGGCGTGGTCGAGCGCGCCGGGGCGGGTGTGGTGGTTGGGGACGTGGATCGGGGTGGGGGTTTGGGTCGTGGCGTACGCGGGTCGGTGGGCCGTGCGGGGGCGCGGGCCGGGCGGCCGGGGGCGGCACGCGGCGGTGTGGGCGATGGTTCTCGCGGCGTGCGTGTGGGCGGGGCACGGGGCGGCGGCGCTGTGGCTGCGGAGCGACCCGTGGTTCTTCGTGGTCCACAGACATGTGTGGATCGTGCTGGGGCTGGCCGGGGTGGCGCTGGCCGCCGCGGGGTGGCGGCGGCGGGTTGGGAACAGGCTGCTGTGCCGGCGGTGCCGGTACGAACGGACGGAGCCGTTCGGACCGGTGTGCCCGGAGTGCGGGCACGACTGGTGTGGGCCGCGGGGCGTGGTGGTCGGGACGCCGCGGTGGGGATTTTGGCGGCTGGGGGTGGGTGGGGCGGTGCTCGTCTGCGCGCTGTCGGCGGGGCAGGCGGTGAGGCGGATGCCCGCCGCGCTGCTGGCGGCGGGCATCGCCGCGGTGCTGCCGACGGATGTGCTGGTCTTCCTTGTAGCGCCCGAGGGACCACACGGACAGCGCGACGTGGCGGCGTCCACCGAACTGCTGCGGCGCGAGATGACGCCGGCGCAGGAGGCGCGGCTGGCGCGACGGCTGCTGGCCTCGCGGCGGTGGCGCGGCCAGTTGAACCCGATCACCGAGTTCTGGCTGCTCGACGCGGCGGAAGCGGGGCGGCTGCCGAAAGACATCGAGGAGGCGTACTTCGCGGGGCTCGCGGAGCCGGCGCTTGTGGCGGTGCACTGGCCAGCGGGGCCCGGCGCGGAGGTCTCGCTGGTGGGAACGTACCGGCCGCGGTTCACGCGGCGATGGACGCACCGGCAGCAGTTCGAGGCGCGGCTGTACGTCTCGCACTTCACGGTGCGCGGCGCCGCCGCCGGGGATGGGGTTGTTCCCGTGCGGCGGGTCTACCGCATGGGGGACCCGTCCGGCTCTGGCGGAGCGCTGACGGGGCGGCTGCTGCCGGCGGGGATGGCGCCGTCGGTGCGGCTGGTTCCGCCGGAGCGGGGCGCGGCGGAGGTTACGGCGACGCTGTGGCTTGTGTACGTGGGCGACTCGCCGGTGGCGCGGCTCGGGATGCCGATGCCGGATTGGAACGAGGACGGCACGCCGCGGCTTCCGTCGGAGGTGCTGTGGTCGAGGGAAGTGGTGCTGACGCTGGACGTGGCGCGGCGGCAAGCGGGGTGACGACGCGGCGGCTCAGCCGGCGTGGTCGGCGACCCAGACGACGTAGAACTCGATGAACAGGTAGACCGCGGCGCCCAGCAGGATCATGGCGAGCACGATCTGCGTGGTCATGATGGCGACCTCGCGCCAGTAGCGGCTGAGGTCGCGGACGCGCACGGCCTTGTAGACGACCGAGACGCCCAAAGCCATCGGGATCAGCAGGACCCACCACAGCGCGTGGAGGTCGAGCGGGTCGATGAAGGGCCGCCAGGCGGCGGTGAGCAGCGCGGGGAGCATCATCGTCATCGGGCGCCTCCGCCGCTTCGGCGCCGCGTGCGCGGGGCGTGGAACGAGGCGTCGATGATGCAGATGAGGTTCATCATCCCGGCGATGGTGGCGAAGAGCGTGCCCAGTTCGTGCACGCGGCCGAGGGAGCGGATGTAGGGGGGTGTGCCGCCGTAGACGACCTGGCCCTTGTCGCCGCGGCCCTCGTTGGGGCGGGCCGGGCGCCGGTAGCCGCTGGGGTCAACGACCTTGAACATGGACTGGTGCGCGGCGTCCACGCCGAAGGCGACGGGGCCGACGAGGGCCTGGCCCATGAACCAGATGAAGTTGTCGCGCCGGTCCACGACGCCGATGCCGCCGATCAGCAGTCCGCCGACGAAGAGGCCGAGCACGCCGGCGGCGATGAGCACCCCCCGCTTGACCTCGCCGAGGTAGATGTGGCCGGCGCCCGGGAAGAGGGCGGCCAGCACCAGCGCCACGGGCTGGAAGGTCTCCTCCGGGGCAGGCGCGGGAGCGGCAGGGGCGGCGGGGTAGGGTGCGGACGACATCGGTGGGAGAGCCTGCTCCTGCTGGTCCCGGCCGCGGCGGGCCCTGGCCCTGGTGTGTGCCGGCGGCCCCTGCGGCGAGCCGTCTCGGGCGGGTTCCCCCGCCCCCTGCGGGGCCCCCTGAGGGGACAGGGGCTCAGACGGTAGGACGCCCGTGGGGAGCCGTCGGGGGAAATCTCCGGTCCCGCCACGGGGCGTGTTGACACCGGCCGCGCGCTGAGTAGTGTACGGCCTCCGAGGCGGGGCCCCCCCTGGGGCCTGCCCCGGACCGGGGAGGCGTCCGGGCACGCCCCCCGCATCACGAGAGATATGTTCGCGGCCCGGAGCCCGCAGATGGGGCCGCGCACCGGGTGGGATTCCCGGGGGACAGCATCAGCAAACAAGCGAAGGAAGTGAGGATGACCATGGCTATCGGTGCGAGCGCGTCGGCGGTCCTGGACCTGCCGGAGCAGGAGTGGGTGGACCTGCTGGAGGCCCCCGCGTCATTCCCCCTCGCGGCCCGCGAGGATGACGACGAGGACGATGACGACTTCGACGACGACTTCGAGGGCGACGAAGACGAATATGAGGAGGAGGATGAGTTTGAGGATGACGACGAGGACTTCCTCGACGAGGACGAGGACGAGGAAGACCTCGACGAAGATCTGGACGATGAGGACGAGGACTTCTGAGCCCTGACGGGCCGCTGTGCGGGGGCAGCCCACGCCCCCGCCGCCCGACGGCGGGCGGCCCCGGGGCTTGCGGAGCCCGAGGCCGCCCAGATGAAGGACCGTCCGCACACCCCGCCGCGCTCGTCGTCGTCTGAGTTCCAGGGCGCTGAGCAGCCGGAACGGGCTTCCGGTTTCCCCTCATCTTCGAGCGGGCCGCAGCCGTTCGTGGAGCGTCGCAAGGCGCAGCGCGACCGGCGGGGGACCTCTGCGCCCTCCGCCGAAGCGACGACCGGCCTGGAGCGCCGGCGCGGGCCGGGGCGGCGGCTGACGGACTTCCTCAAGGCCGCGGAAGAGGGTCAGATGAGCCAGGAACAGTTCCTGTTCCTGATGGCCATCGACGCCTTCAAGAAGGCCAACAACGTGATGTACCCGACGTGGACGGACGTGCTTGAGGTCGTCCGGCTGCTGGGGTACCGCAAGACGCAGCCGAGCCAGCTCAAACTTCACAACGCCGAGGACTGGGTCGAGTCGGCCGATGCGCCCACGAACGTGCGGAGCAAGCCGGGGCACCCGGAGACCGGCCGGCGCGAAGCAGCGTGAGCCCGGGTGGAACGGGGTTGCCGGTCGGCCGCGTGATGCGCGACGGGCGGTGGCGCCCTGCGCGGGCTTACTTCTTGTAGTACTCCAGGTTGATCTGGATGTACTTGTGCCACTCCTTGGGCAGGTCTTCCTGCGGGTAGATGGCCTTGACGGGGCACTCGTCCACGCACAGGCCGCAGTCGATGCAGGTGTCCGGGTCGATGTAGAGCTGGTCGGTCTTCTCGAACTCCGCCTCGGCCTTGGTGGGGTGGATGCAGTCGACCGGGCAGACCTCCACGCAGGAGGTGTCCTTGGTCCCGATGCACGGCTCGGTGATGACGTGGGGCATACGGAGCG
>CALAFV010000407.1 GCA_937891445.1 uncultured Phycisphaerales bacterium
GCGGGGACGGACGCGGACGTGTCGCACAGTTATGGGCAGCAGCGGCTGGCGGAACTCGGGCATGGGGTGTGGGCGGTGCCGGAGTGGGACCCGCTGCTGCTGATGATCACGAACCTGCATCCACCGACGGCGCTGATCCGTCGCGACCGGTTCGAGGCCGTGGGGGGGTACACGGCGTCGATGACGATCGGGTACGAGGACTGGGACCTGTGGATCAAGTTCGCGGCGCGCGGGTGGCGCGGGGTGCGGGTGCGCCGGCCGGTGTACGTGTGGCGGCGGCACAGCACGGAGACGATGATCTCGCGCGCGATGCGGCGACATGACGCCATCTACGCGGACATCGTCGCGCGGCACCGGGAGTTCTACGCGGCCAACGCGGAGCGGCTGATCGTGCTGTCCAACTCGCTGCTGCGGCGGGCGGACGCGAACTGGCTGGATGAGAACCTCGACGCGATTCCGATCCGCGACATGAAGGCGTGGATCCGCGATCTGATCCGCGAAAGGGATGAGGCGCGTGCGGAACTGGCGAGGGCGAAGGGCGCGGTGGCGCAACTGGAGGCCAAGCCGGTGGTGCGGATCTCCAAGGCGGTGCACCGGGCGCTGGAACGCCTCCCGCGGCCGCTGGCGGCGACGGCGATGGGGTTGCTGCGGACGGTGAAGCGGGCAGCGCCGTAGGGGGAGGCGGGTCGATAGGACTCGTGGGACAGATGGGACGAATGGGACTCATGGGGCCCATTGGTCCTATCCGACCGGAAACACAGCGGGCGGGCCTTTGTTGGCCCGCCCGCTGGTGATCACACGATCGTGTGCATTGTCCCGGTCAGGCGTCGATGCCGGCGCTGCCGAGGGCGTCGAGGCGGACGATGGTGCCGCCGGCGGTGCCGAGGGTGGCGAAGCCGCCGGAGGGCTGGAGGCCGCCGAGGGTCAGGTCGAAGTGCCACATCTGGGCCACGACGGGGACGTCGGAGGAGACCTCGATCCAGAAGAAGTAGCGGCCGTTGTTGGTGCCCTGCTGGAGGATCGAGTTGAGCGTGTGCACATCGAGGTCCACGCGCTTGCCGCCGGCGACCTGGCGGGTTTCGGTGACGGTAAAGCCGTCGGTGTAGCGGAAGGTGAAGGTGACGTTGGCGGTGGTGTTCTGGCCCGCGAAGAACATGGAGTTGGGGTTGTAGACGCTGATGGTCTCGAAGACGTCCTGGCCGGCGCGGGCGGGGTCCATGAAGCCCTCGGCGAAGCGCCAGCGGGTGGCGGCGATGTCGGAGACCGGGTTGCTGGTGTGGTCGCGGTTGGAGGGGACGGTGCCGAAGACGTGGCTGTGCAGCCAGGTGGCGTAGACGGCGGTGTTGGAGTCGAAGCGGACGCTGTAGCGCCGGTCGCCCAGGCCGGGGGTCGCCGCGATGTTGAAGGTGCCGCGGCTGTTGGGCGGGATGATCAGGGCCGCCGGACGGGCGATGTCGTTGTCGTTGGCGTCCGCGAAGGTGATGGTGAAGTTGACGACCGCCGAGACGCTGGTCGGGTTGACGACCGCGATGACGTCGGTGTTGTTCGTGCCCGCCTGGGCGAGCGGGAGGACGCCGAAGCGCGAGCCGGCGCCCGGGACGCCGAGCGTGGCCGAGCCGACCGGGTCGGTGGCGTTGCGGGCGTCGAAGTGGGTGAGGGCGGCGACGATCTCCTGGTCGGCCTCGACGATGATCGAGAAGACGGAGTTGTCGGGGATGATGTCGTTGCCGAACTGGCCGAGGGCCAGCCCGCCGCGGCGCATCGCGCCGGTGACGACGTTGATCGTGCGCGAGGCCTGGCCGGAGAAGATGAAGGTGACCTCGATGTTGACGGGGGTGAGGTTGGGGTTGGACCAGACGAGGAAGTCGGCGACGCCGTTGGCCTTCTCGGCCTGGCCGAAGGCCCAGGTGGTGTCGAGGGTCTGGGTGAAGGCCTCGCCGGTGGAGGTGCCGAAGTCGTAGTGGCTGATGTTGACCGCCAGCGGCGCGGTGGCCCAGACCTCGATGGAGTAGGGGACGCCCTGGGGGACCAGGTCGTTGATGCCGGGGGCGCCGTTCTCACCGAACGCGGAGATGGTGAGGCCGCCGCGCTGCCCGGGCTGGATGGAGCCGTGGCCGATGACCCGGTCGCGGTACCAGGTGAAGCCCTCGACGTTGTCGCCCTGCGGGACCTCGGCGCGGACGATGACCTGGTAGTGCACGATCTGGTCGTTCGGGTTCGCCATCGGCAGGAACTCGTTGATCGTGCTGCCGGCGAAGCCCTCGGCGTAGAAGAACTTCTCGGTGAAGAACTGGGTGGTGTCGCGCGCCTTGACGACCTCGATGTCGAGGATGGTCACGAGCTGGGAGGCGGCGGGGAGTTGCCCGTCAGGGATGTCGGTGAGGGTGGGGACGGTAGAGAAATTACTGCTGTGCTCCCCTGTGAACTCCTGCCTCAGGTCCTCGCGGTTGAGACCGACGATGGACTGCACGACGGCCCACGATGCATCGTCTGCGACGCGTCCGAAGACCGTGTAGCCGCCGTTCTCAGCGTCAAGGAAGGCCGGCGAGCCGCGGTTGTCGCGGAGGTTGATGAAGAACTGGTTGGTGGCGGAATTGGGTCCGCCATTCGGTGGTCCTTGAGGAGGAGGAGCAAGCTTCGCCATCGCGATCGAGCGTTCGACGTTGCCGCGGGCGGCGTCGAACTCGTTCATGATCTGCGCGCCTTGCGGGACGACACCGACAGGACCGCCGTCGAAGAAGCGGAACCCGCCGCCCTGGAGGACAAACGGGACCGTCGGGTCCGTCGTGAGGTAGGCGAGCCGGTGGAAGAAGCTCTGGTCGTAGTCGCCGCGGCGGATGTAGTTGAGGAAGTTGGAAACGGTCAGGGGGGCGGCCGAGGCGCCGTTGGGGCCGGCGACGTCGTAGAGTTCGAAGAAGATCGTCCCCATGTTGGTGTCCATTCGGACGACCGTGTTGTTCGGGTTTTCCAGGTCTGCCAGGGAGGGGAACGGGACATCACCGTTCAGGAGCATGCGTCCCTCGAGGGCCTCGAGGAGCGGTTCGCCCACGTGCTGACAGCGGGTCCTCTTGCTCAAGAGCATCGGCGTTTCTCCACGGAGCGGGTACGTTGTGTGGGCAACCCCCTCGCTCAATACCGCCGATTGTACTACACGCCCGCGGTGAAGACCGGCTGAAGTGTTCGGGAGAAGGCCGTGGCGGTGCACCGCCGCAGCGATGACCGAGTGCTTACACTCGACTCGGTGACGCCTTCTGTATCCAGCAGCATCCCGCACGCGCCGGTGCGGATCGAACTGGACGGGGGCTCTGAGGGGGCTGCTTCGGCGGCGCAGCCGCAGATGCTCGGCCCTTCCCGGGCTCCCGGGTCCGCTCCCCCCGCCTCCACGGCTCCCGGACCCGTCGCGGTGCGGCGTGTGGCCGTGGTGATCCCGTGCTTCAACAGGCCGCGGGACCTCGAACTGGTGCTGGCGGACCTGGCGCGGGTGCCGACGGGTGACGGCGCAGAGGGGGGCAAGGAGGATGGGCAGGTTGGGGGGAATGAGAAGGCGATCGACCTCCGCGCGATCGTGGTGGACAACGCCTCCGATCCGCCGCTGGAGACCGTCCGGCGGCCGGAGGGGGTGGATGTGCGCATTCTCAGGCTGGAGACCAACACCGGGGGGGCCGGTGGGTTCAACGCGGGAATGGCGTATGCGCTGGGGGAGATGGAGCGGGACGGGGAGCCGTGGGAGCCTGAGTTCCTCTGGCTCGTGGATTCGGACGCCCGCGTTCTGCCGGACACGCTCGCGAAACTGATGGAAGCCCTGGATGCCGATCCGACGGTGGTCGCCGCGGGGTCGGCGATCGCCGCGCCGCCGTACCCGACGGGGCCGGTGTTCGAGATCGGGGGGCGCGTGCACCGGGGGAACGGGCGGTTCGGGCCGGTGGTGCGTGGGGCGGTGGGGATCAGCGAGCCGGTGGAATGCGACTACGTCGCGGCGTGCAGCGCGCTGGTGCGGGCGGATGCGGTGCGGCGCGGGGGGCTGATGCCGGATGTGTTCCTCAACGGGGACGATGTTGAGTGGTTCATTCGGCTGGGGCAGCGGGCGAGGGAAGTGGCTTCGGAGGATGGTGGGAAGCGCGGCGGGCGGATTGTGGGGGTGCCGGGGTCGGTGGCGTTCCACCCGATGTTCGACCGGTTCGCGACCCTGCCGCGGTACTACATCGCGCGCAACGGGTTCGGGCCGATCGATGCGCTGGGGCTGGGGCGGTGGGTGCGGCTGAGGCGGGCGCTGCGGGAAGTCGCGCGGGCGGTGGGGCAGGCGATGATGGGGCGGGACGACCTGGCGCGGCTGCACATCATGGGGCTGCGCGACGCGGCGCGCGGCGGGGAGCACGCGCTGGGGCCTGCGCCGGCGGGGATGCTGAAGTTCGATTCGTTCCGGCCGCTGACGCAACTGGGTGAGGCGCTGAAGCAGGAAACTGCGCGGCTGGGGGGCGACCCGACGGTGTTGGTGCACCACGAACTTGGGATTCCGGAGGCGGATCAGGCGGAGATCGAGCGGCAACTGGAGGCCGCGGGCGTGCGCCGGCGGTCGGGGAAGATGCTGCGGTTCCGGCCGGGGTCGATGCTGCCGCGGCTGATCCGGCCGGTGGCGGACATCGCGGACATCGCGGTGGTGCCGGCGCGCGGGCGGCCGCACACGTGGATGGCCGGGCGCGTGATGGTGCAGGTGATCCCCGGCGGGTTCGTGCTGCGCCCGGGCGGGGGCGTGCGGACGTTGGCGCGGACGGCGGCGG
>CALAFV010000408.1 GCA_937891445.1 uncultured Phycisphaerales bacterium
CGCAGCCGCCGAGCGGAACCCGTGGAGCGGTTCCCCCTGCCTGCTCTTCCCTGCCCCGTAGGGGCAGAGGAAGCTCGTTCCCCCGCACCCGCCGGAAGCAACCTGTCGTCTTCTCACCCGACGGATACGTACACCCGCTTGAGCGGGAAGCGATGCCGCCACTCCGGTTCCAGCCGCTCATAGTGATCAAGGAAGAGCTCGACGAATCGGTCTCCGTCGATCAGCACGAGGTCGGCGTCATTCTGCTGGACGTGCCGGGCGTCGTTCGAGAAGCCTCCCAGCGCGACCATGACGCCCTTCTCGGGTCCGTTCAGTAGGCCGCGCAGTTGCTTCACTTCTGGAGCCCCAGCCGTGCCGGTGCCGCTCTTGCACTGGATCTTGATGATCGGGGGCTGGACACCGAGCGGATCGGGATGCGCAATCACGTCAACCCCGAGATCATGTGTGCCCGATTGTGTGTTCGCGGTGTACCCCATCGCCCGGAACACCGCGGCGACCACCTTCTCAAACTCCTGCCCGCTCCTGGACCACTGCCGGAGAAGATAGTCCTTCGTCTCTTCTTGGGCACGCTCCGCGAGGCTGTCGCCCGTCGTGCCCGCTGCGTCCTTGCGTGTCGGCGCCGGTTCGGTCGCTGTCGCGGTCCCACGTTCCGGAACAGCGATTGCGGGGGCAGCCGCGGCGAGATCGGTTGCGGTTTCGCCCCGGAGCACGGCGATTACCTCTTCGAGATGCTCGTCCGAGGTGGACACCGAAGAGAAGCTCCCGAAACTGTGCAAGGCGGCGTCAGAGAATGCGATGCGAGGGACCGTCTTAAGCCACTCGACCGGCCTGACATTCGAATAGTCACTGGCCAGCAGGTCCGGATCGTCCCCCGCCCATCGGTACGGGCCCTTGATACGCCCAATCATGATGTCGCGCGAGCCCTTGATCGGGTACACCACGGGATCTCCCGGCTTCATCTCGTGGGCAAACCGGAAGATCTGCCCGTAGGAGGCGCTGACGGAGCCGGCGCTCCAGTCGGGGTAGGCCCGCTGGAGCGCCGCCTTCATTTTCTCGCGGGTGTTGTAGGGGCTGAGGTCGCCGATCCTCGTCCATCCGATGCAGATGAACCCCTCCTGCTGTGCGCGGGCGGCGATTCTCGGGCTGTTGGAGATATGGACAACCCACAGGCGAGAGTTTGGTTCGAACATGCCGCCAGTATACTGCAAGGGTGGGCTTTCGCGGGGCAACGGTCCGGTGTAAGATCCGGCTCGCACAGCCCGGGAACCGGGCCCAGGAGACCCCAGACCATGGCCAAGTACCGCATTGCCTGGATGCCCGGCGACGGGATCGGCGTGGACGTCATGGACGCCGCACGCATCGTCCTGGACGCCATGAAGCTCGACGCCGAGTACGTCCCCTGCGACATCGGCTGGGAGTTCTGGTGCAAGGAGGGCAACCCCCTCCCCGACCGCACCATCAAGGTCCTCCAGGACTCCACCTGCGCCCTCTTCGGCGCGATCACGAGCAAGCCGCCGGACGACGCGAAGGAGGAACTCGCCCCCGAACTCAAGGGCAAGGGCCTGGTCTACTTCTCCCCGATCGTCCGCCTCCGCCAACTCTTCAACCTCCACACGAACATGCGCCCGTGCAAGAGTTACCCGGGCAACCCGCTCAACTACCGCGGCACGGCCCTGGCCAACCCCTCCGGCGCGGACGTCATGATCGACCAGGTCGTCTTCCGCGAGAACACCGAGGGGATGTACGGCGGCGTCGAGTTTTTCCCGCTGCCCGAGAGCGTCTACGAGGCGCTGTGCCTGAACCCCAAGATGAAGCCGTGGAAGGACAAGGGCCTCGAGAACGTCGCCCTCTCCACGCGCATCGTGAGCGTGCAGGGGTGCACCAACATCTGCCGCCAGGCCTTCGAGTACGCCAAGAAGACCGGCCGCAAGCGCGTCACGCTGGTCGAGAAGCCCAACGTCCTCCGCGAGACCGGCGGCCTGATGACCCGCATCTTCCGCAACATGGCCAAGGAGTACGAGGCCGCGGGCATCCGCGCCGACGAGGCGAACATCGACGCCATCTGCATGTGGATGTTCAAGAACCCGCAGGACTACTCGGTCCTCGTCGCCGAGAACATGTTCGGCGACATCGTCAGCGACCTGTGCGCCGGCCTGGTCGGCGGGCTGGGCTTCGCCCCCAGCGCGAATATCGGCGACAAGTACGCCGTCTTCGAGCCCACCCACGGCTCGGCCCCCAAGTACGCCGGCCAGTACAAGGTCAACCCCCACGCGATGCTCCTGACCGCCAAACTCATGCTCGACTGGCTCGGCGAGACGGCCCTGGCCAACCAACTGGAATCGGCCATCGCCCGCGTCATCAAGGAGGGCAAGGTCCGCACCTACGACATGGGCGGCAGCAGCAGCACGCTCGACGTCGCGAGGGAGGTCGCGAAGTACGCCGCGGGCTGATGATGCAGCCGCGGCGAGCCTGCTGAGCGGCCCGATCCGAAAAAGAAGCGGGGGACGCGCCGTCGGGCGCGTCCCCCGTGCTGTTTCTCTGGTTCGGCCGGCCGTTACTCGACGATCCGGGTCGATTCGGTCTCGACGACCGGGCGCGTCAGTTGGTCGGCACGCATGTTCACGCGGAACCGCGTGTCGCCCGCCGCGTCCGCGTTCACGAAGACGCGGAACGTCACGCGCTGCCCGGGGGCCAGCACGTCGATCGGGCGGAACGCGGCGCCGGTCTCGGTCCGGGCGAACGGCGACGGGCCTTCGGCGTTCTGGAGGCTCGTGCGCTCGTCGAGTTCGAACTCCAGCGCGACGTTGGTCGCATCCGCGGTTCCCTGGTTCACGACCGTGATGTCGTAGGCCGTCCGTCCGCCGACGCGGATCGGGTCCTCGATGTCCACGACCTCAAGCAGCAGCGCCGTGATCCCCTCGAACCGCACGGTCGTGCAGTCGCGCGCGGGCTCGACGCCCAGGGCGCTGACGACGGCGCAGTTCTCCAGCGTCCCGGCCTGCGTGCCGGCCATGCGGACCAGGATCGTCCGGCTCTGCCCCGGCGGGATCGTGCCCAGGTTCCAGGTCACGCGGTCCTGCGACGCCGAGGCGTTCTCGGAGGCCTCGAGGAACCGGGCCCCCGTCGGGATCAGGTCCTCGAGCACGACGTTGTGGGCCGGGGCGTCGCCGGTGTTGGTCACGGTGATCTCGAAGTCGGCGCCGATGTTGGTGTACTCGACCTCCGGGCCGCGCTTCTGGATCTCCAGCCGCGCCTGGCGGACGTTCGTCGAGGCCTGGGCCTCATCCGACAGGCCGCCGGCCGCCGTGACGCGGGCGATGTTGGTGAACCGGCCGGTCGTCGGGGCCACGGCGCTGACGGTGAAGGTCTTGGACTCGCCGGCGTTGAGCGTGCCGACGTCGATCTGGACCTGGTTCTCGCCGTTGGCGGTGCGCATGTCGCCCGGCAGCGGGTCGATGATCATCACGTCGCGGGCCGGGCCGACGCCGGTGTTCGTGACCGTGACCTGCCAGGTGATCTCCTGGCCGACGGACGCCTCCTCCGGCCCGGTCTTGTTGATGCGGAGGTACGGCTGGATGGCGTTGACCATCGCGCACATCACGGGCGTGTACGCCGCGGAGGTGCAGATCATCTGCTGGCCGGCGCCGGGGACGACGCCGCTGATGGTGATCGTGCGGCTCTCGCCGGGGCCGAGGTCGCCGATGAAGTAGTCATTCGACGGGCCGGCGTCGGAGCCGCCCATCGGCGCTGCGCCGACGGGGCGGAAGGTCCGGCCGCGGTCGTCCCACCGGTTGTCCCATCCGCCGTCCCACCGGCTCTCCGGCTGCGTCGCCCAGCCGCCGACCTGCTGCGTCGTGGTCGTGGAGCGCTGCTGGTAACTGGTGGTCTGGATGTTGGGGCCGGCCGTGTCCGTGCGCGGGCGCTGGTACGGGTCGCCGAAGGCGTCGCGCTGGCCGCTGTCGAGGGGCTGGCGGGCCAGTTCGGACTGGTTGATGACGCCGCCGCTGTCGCGGCGGTCCATGTCGCTCTGGCGGGCCATGTCGCGCAGGTCGCGGTTGAGTTGCTGCTCCTCGTCGCGGATGCGGCGGGACTGGTCGGTCTGCGGGCCGTTGTCGCGCAGGCGGCCGGGCTGGTCGCTCTGCTCGGCGCCGCCGGGGCCGGGCGTCGGGAACCCGCGGCTCTGGTCGAAGCCGGTGGTGCGGATGTCCGGCCGCGTCGGGTCCTGGCGGCGGTCCATCGCCTGGTCGCGGGTGTCGAGCGTGACGTCGTGGTCGGGCCTGGTGTCGTAACTCGCGCGCTGCGTCGTCGTCTTCGTGGTCGTGTGGTCCGCGTGCCCGGCGGCGGTCTGCGTGGGCATGCTCGTGGTCTGGATCGTGGGCTGCGTTCCGCCGTGCATGGCGGTCTGGCCGCCCATGCCGGGGGAGTGCGTCGCGCCGGCGTGCTCGCGGATCCAGACGTTCTGGAGCACGAGGTTGTCGGAGGTGTTCTCGACGGTGACCTGGTACTCGAAGGGCTGGCCGGCGATGACCTCCTCGGGGAGGTACTTGGTGACGCGTAGCACGTTGTCGAGCGTGGCGGAGGACTGGCGCATGCCGCGGGTCGAGACCGTGCGCGTCGTCGCGCCGCCCGTCTGGGAGGCGGTGCGGACCGTCGCATCGGACCGTTGCCCGGTCGTGGAGCGGGTGCTGCGCGTGTCCTTATTCGACTCGCAGCCGGCCGCGGCGACGAGCGCGGCGGCGGTCACGAGAGAGGCCCAGCGGGCGGCCGGGCGAAGCGTCCGGGCGTTGCTCAACACGGTTCGACTCCTTTGTACGGCGGTGGTGCGACGCGGTCCGTCATTCGCCCCGGCCCCCGCCGCCGCCGGGCCGAGTCTGGAGCGGCCTGGCGCGGCCGGGCGCGGCGATCGGCCGGAGCGTCCGGCCGAACCCCGAGGGCCGTTGGAAGGAGTAGACGGTTGGGGTCAATGGCGGATGGAAGGCGAATGAGATTGCACTGACGGCTGGTGGGGTCGGTGCGCCGCCGGGCGCGGGGGCGGCGGGCGTGGTAGCATGGTGGCCCGGCGCAGCCGGGCGCACCGGGCGCGGCGGGGACAGGAGATCGGCGACATGGGCGGTCATCACGGGTCGGGCGGGGGGGCTGGCGGTCGGTACGTCACGCGGGAGTTGGCCGAGTGGGCCGCGCAGTTGCGCTACGAGCACCTGAGCCCCGAGGCGGTGCACATGGCGAAACTGTTCCTGTTCGATTCGCTGGGGTGCGCCCTTGGGGGGAGCCAGCAGGAGGACGCCCGGATTCTGCTGGAGCACGTCCGGCGGAACTGCGGGACGCCGGCGAGCAACGCGTGCACGTGCTTCGTGTCGGGGCTGCGCACGAGCGTCGTGGAGGCGTCGCTGGTCAACGCCCACATGATCCGGGCGATGGATTACAACGACATCTACTGGAAGGCCGACCCGTGCCACCCCAGCGACATCATCCCGGCGGCGCTGACGGTGGGGGAGTACCGCGGCGCCAGCGGGAAAGACGTGATCGTCGGGATGATCATCGCGTACGAGATCGAGATGCGGCTGTGCGAGATCGGGCGACCGGGGATCCGTGAATATGGGTGGCACCACGCGACGCTGACGGCGCTGGCGGCGCCGTTCGCGGCCGGGCGGATGCTGGGGCTGTCGCCGGAGCAGATCCAGCACGCGGCGGGGATCTCCGGCAGCCGCGCGTGCACGCTGGGGGCGGTGACGGCGGGGAAACTGACGAACATGAAGAACACGGTGGACCCGATGGCGACGCGCGCGGGGGTCGAGAGCGCGCTGCTCGCGGAACTCGGGTACACCGGGCCGGAGCACGTGATCGACGGGAAGGAGGGGCTGTACCACGTCTTCGGTCACGACTGGGACAAGGAGGGGCTGACGCGCGACCTGCCGCGGAGCCCGAAGGACCGGTACCGCATCCTGGACTGCGGGATGAAGTCGTTCCCGATCGAGGCGCTGAGCCACGCGCCGCTGACGGCGATGATGAAGGTCGTGGCGGAGCACGGGATCAAGGCGGACCAGGTGGCGGAGATCAAGGTCGAGGTGATCGCCCGCGCGGCGGACATTCTCGGGGATCCGCACAAGTACAGGCCCAACAGCAAGGAGACGGCGGACCACTCGCTGCCGTACTGCCTGGCGGTGGGGCTGGTGGACGGGATGGTGACGCCGCTGCAGTTCCGCGAGGAGCGGGTGCTGGACAAGAGCCTGATCCCGGTGATGGACAAGGTGAAGGTGGTGGCCAACGAGGAGTTCGAGAGCCTGTTCCCGAAGTACCAGCCCAGCCGCGTGACGATCACGACGGTAAGCGGGGACAGTTTCTCCAAGCGCGTGGACGTGCCGAAGGGGGATCCGCGGGACCCGATGACTGAGGACGAGATCGCGGTGAAGTTCAACGCGCTGGGGAAGGAGGTGGTGGGGGAGGAGCGGTGCGAGCAGTTGCGGAAGGTGATCATGGGGCTGGAGAAGGAGAGCAGCGTGGACCGGCTCCTTGAGTTGATGTGCGTGGGGGAAAACGGGCGCTAGAAGCCTCGGAGCAGAAGGCAAGTTCACCACAGAGGCACAGAGAACACAGAGAGGGCAAACGGCTTGCATCGGTCTCTGTGTTCTCTGTGCCTCTGTGGTGCGCCTTTATGGAGGAGCCGGGATGGAGGCGGTGATCGGGGCCGTGCTGCGGTCGTGGGCGCATCAGCGGGGGTATGCGCAGCGGCTGGTGGCGGATCTGAGCGATGAGGACATGGTGTCTCAGCCGGTGGCCGGCGTCACGATGAACCACCCGGCGTGGGTGCTGAGCCACCTGACGCTGTATGCGGGGATCGTGGGGGCGATGCTGCGCGGGGAGGAGTTCGAGGATCCGCTGAAGCACCGGCACGGGCGGGAGTCGCGGCCGGTGAACGATGTGAACGAGTATCCGCGGAAAGAGGCGCTGCTGGCGGAGTACTTCCGGGTGCACGATGATGCGGCCCGGGTGCTCGGGGAGGTGGGGACGGGGGCGCTGGAGCGCGAGATGACGCTGCCGCGGTGGCGCGAGCGGTGGCCGCGGGTGGGGGACGCGGTGATCCACCTCATGCTGCACCACGAGGCGGTGCACCTGGGGCAGATCAGCGCGTGGCGGCGGGCGGGGGGGCGGCCGGCGGTGTGATTTCCGGCTCGCCGGTCGGGCAAGGCGGGGGGCGCGGATGAGCGCAGATAGACACGGATAAGACAGGGATTGGTTGTCTCTGTCCTTGTTGAGTTGTGGCGTGTTTTGAGCCGTCACATCAGATCTGTGTTTATCCGCGTTGATCTGCGGCTCTCAGGTTTCTGCGACAATCGGCGGCGGGCCGGTGTGGGGTGGGGTGTGGCGCGCGCAGGAGTGGGCGGCGCCGGCGGCGGAGAGGAGGCGAGTGATGGGGTTGGTGGGGCTGGGGAGGGGGGTGGAAAGAGAGAGGAGGAGGGAGGGCGCGGTGGGGAGTGGTGAAGTTTGGGGAGAGGGAGAGATCTGGGGATGTGCTGCGCGGCGCGGTGGAGAGGGGGGAGAGGAGGAGACCTGGGGATGTGCTGCGCAGCGCCCTTCGGGCGTCGGCGTAGAGGGAGGAGAGGAAGGGAGATTGGGAGGGGGATCATCCCCGGCTTGACAGGCGCACACGTGTTTGGGGAGGCGGAGGATGGCGATGGCGGCGCGGATCTGGGCGGGGGTGGGGGCCGCGTCGGCGCCGTTGGATTGCATCGCGCGGCGGAGGAGGGCGAGGGCTTCGCGGCGGGCAAGGAGGAGTTCGTCGTGGAAGTGGTCGAGGGAGGTGGTGGCGGGCATGGGCGCCTCCGGGTCGAGGGGCCGGGGTTGGCGTGAACATAGAGGCGCATGGGAGCAGGTGCAAGGGGGATGTTTGGTATATCGCGCAGATTGCGCACAGGGAGCGCCGATGCGCGGGGCGAAGTGGAAAGTGAACAGTGGAAAGTGGAACTGCGGCGGGCGGGGGCGGGGAGCGGTGGGGGCTACGCTAGGGGTCCTATG
>CALAFV010000409.1 GCA_937891445.1 uncultured Phycisphaerales bacterium
CGCCGCTACGACGACAACCGGGGCGACGGGGGGGGCTTCCGCGGCGCCCTGCGCCGCATGTTCACCGAGGGCGACTTCTTCTCCTGGTCGTTCCACCTCTTCACGCTCTTCGGCATCCGCGTCCGCATCCACCTCCTGTTCGTCCTGTTCATCGCGTTCGAACTCATCGCCTCGCTCATCCGCGCCGACGCCGGCGTGCTGGGGTTCAAGTACACGCTGCTGGTCGTGTCGGCCCTGTGGCTGACGGTGCTGCTGCACGAGTTTGGTCACTGCTTCGCCTGCCGCTGGGTGGGGGGCGAGGCGGACGACATCCTCATGTGGCCGCTGGGCGGGCTGGCGTCGTGCGCGCCGCCGCACGACTGGAAGGCGAGCCTCATCACCACGGTCGGCGGGCCCGCCGTGAACGTCCTGCTGGCGCCGATCCTCGGCATGGCGGTCTACTGGGCGGCGGGCTCGTGGGACGCGGTGCTCTTCAACTATTTCGACCCCGTGTCGGTCTTCCGGCGGCCCACGGGGCTGGACGCGTGGTGGAAGGTTGCGCTGTGGTCCATCTTCTACACCAACCTGGTCCTTCTGGCGTTCAACGTCCTCCTGCCCATGTTCCCCCTCGACGGCGGGCGGATCGCGCAGGAACTGATGTGGTGGCGTCTGGGCTACAGGCGGTCGATGGTGATCGCGACCAACCTCGGTCTGATCGCCGCGATCGCGCTGGGCGTCTTCGCCCTGGTCACCAACCAGTCGATCCTCATCGGGATCGCCCTCTTCGCCGGCCTCACGTGCTACTCGCAGCGCCGCAACCTCGAGTTCCTCGAGGAGGGGATCCCCGGTTACGACTTCTCCCGCGGGTACCGCGGCATGCCGGCGGGCGGTCGGGATTCCGGGCCGTCGCGCGCCGAGCAGCGGAAGTACAAGGAGGCTCTCAAGCGCCAGCAGCGCGAGCAGCGGGAGCAGGCGGAGGTTGACCGCATCCTCGCCAAGATCGCCGCCAGCGGCATGGACAGCCTGACCCGCGCGGAGCGCCGCACCCTCGCGCGGGCCACGGAGAACAAGCGCCGCCGCGGGTAAATACCTCCCGCCGGCCCTATCATCGGCCCACACCACACGTTGCGGCCCGCTCGCCCGCGGGCGAGGGCTCAGCGCCAGGGACCAGACGCACGATGGGACTCGCCGACCGCCACTACGTCCGGGGCTCCCCGCGCACGCCGGGAGACTTCGGCCGCGTCGGCGGCGTTCATCTGATCTCCGTCAACACCTGGCTGATCATCATCAACATCGCGGTGTTCGTCCTCGCCAACGGGATCTTCGCCCGCACGCTGCTTCAGATTTCCTACGGCACGACCTACCGCTCCGGCGTGACCGACGCGGAGATCCAACGCGGCGTTGTGGATGATTCCGTCGCCTACCAACTGCCGGATATGCCCGGCGTCTTTTACCACCCGGTCATCGATCCCGCCGCCCGCGGGCCGTTCGGCATCCCGATCGACCCTCGCACCGGCCGCCGAGCCGACATCATCGGGCAGGAGCGCTTCACCCGGCAGCCCATCTTCCACGCGCTGGGCCACTTCTCCACCGGCAAGGCGTTCACGGAACTTCAGATCTGGCGTTTCATCACGTTCCAGTTCCTCCACGCCAACCTCGCGCACCTGCTGTTCAACATGGTCGGGCTGTGGTTCGTGGGGGAGATGGTCGAGCGGCGCCTGGGGCGGCGGAGGTACCTCGCGTTCTACCTGCTGTGCGGGGCCGCGGGGGCGGTGATGTACCTGATCCTGAACCTGCTATGCTACGCGATCGGCGCGAGGCTGCCGGGGCTGCTGACCAACGATCTCTACACGCCGCTGGTCGGCGCTTCGGCGGGCGTCTTCGGCGTCCTGATGGCCGCGGCGAGGCTGTACCCCAACGAGATCGTCCTGGTCATGATGCTGGTGCCGATGCGCCTGGCGACCGCGGTGTACCTGTTCATCTTTCTGGCGGCGCTCAACCTGTTCTTCGGGGGCACCAATGCCGGCGGCGATGCCGCGCACCTCGGCGGGGCGATCGCCGGGGCCCTGCTGATCCGCAGGCCGTACCTGCTCAGCGAGGTCGTGGACTTCTTCACCCCCAAGAGCCGACGTCGCCCCCGTGGCCAGCGCGGCCCGGCGCCGCCGACCGAGGCCGAGGTGGACCGGATCCTCGACAAGATCGCCGTCTACGGGCGGGCCAGCCTGACGCCCGAGGAACTCGATGTGCTCCGCCGCGCGGCGAGGGGGCTGGAACGGTCATGAGCGCGGGCGGTCCGCTCGTCTTCGAGGTGCTCGCGCGATCGGCGGCGACCCGAGCCAGGGCCGGGCGCGTGACCACGCCACACGGCTCCTTCGACACGCCGGCGTTCATGCCCGTGGGCACGCGGGCGTCGGTCAAGGGCGCTCTTCCCTCGCAGGTCGCGGCGACGGGGGCGCAGATCGTTCTCGCGAACACCTACCACCTCATGCTCCGCCCCGGGGCCGAACTCGTGCAGCGCATGGGCGGCCTGCACCGCTTCATGAACTGGCCGGGGCCGATTCTGACCGACTCCGGCGGGTATCAGGCCTACTCGATGGCCGACCTCAACAAGGTCACTGACGACGGCGTCACCTTCCGGTCCATCGTGGACGGGAGCGAGATCCACCTCTCCCCCGAGCGGGCGATCGAGATCCAGAATCTGCTCGGCGCGGACATCATCATGGCCTTCGACGACTGCCCGCCGTCGGAGAATCCGTCCGTGCGCGAGCAGACGTCGCGGCGCATTCACGGCGCCGCGGCCGAGGATGGCCCCGACCCGCGGCTGGCTCGCGCGGTCCGGCGAGATTCCCGGCGCGGCGGCTACGACCACGCGCGGCGTCTGCGTGAGGCCAACGAGCGCACCGTCCGCTGGCTCGAGCGCTGCCGCGAGGCTCACCTGGCCGGGCCCCGCGCCGGCGATCAGGCGCTCTTCGGGATCGTGCAGGGGGGGACGGATCTGGACCAGCGCACCTGGTCCGCCCAGCGCATCACCGCCATCGACCTGCCGGGGTACGCCATCGGCGGCGTCGCGGTGGGTGAGGGGTCGGACCGGATCGCGGCGGTTGTCCGCCACACCGCGCCGCTGCTGCCCGAGGACCGGCCGCGGTATCTCATGGGCGTGGGGTACGAGCGCGACCTGCTCGCCGCGGTCCTCGCGGGCGTGGACATGTTCGACTGCGTCCTGCCGACCCGCAACGCCCGCAACGCCAATGCCTTCACGTCCCGGGGCCAGATCCGCCTCCGCAACGCCCAGTACGCCGAGGACCCGCGGCCGATCGAGCCGGGGTGCGACTGTGTCGCCTGCGCTGGGGCGG
>CALAFV010000410.1 GCA_937891445.1 uncultured Phycisphaerales bacterium
GGGGTCAGTTCGCCGCCCCGGAAGAGTTTGGCGAGGCTGGCCGCGATCGCGATGTTCTTCACCGCGTTGAGGCCGAGGAGGACGATGGCCCGGTTGATCGAGCCGATCTGCCCCGGCAGGCCGTAGAACGCGGAGTTGACGACCTTCAGGATGCGGGCGCACAGCGCCGGGTCATTGGAGATGACCTTGTGCAGGTCCTGGGCGGTGCTCTTGGGGTCCTCGACGAGGTTGACGATCTTCAGCGTGATCTCGGGGAGAGTCGCGATATGCGAGATCTCGCGGATCGCCGCCGCGATCGACTGGTCCCGGGTCTGCGCATCAACGGCCATGGAGGGCTCCCAAGCAAGGCGCCGTGCCTTGAAGGGGAGGATCGGACGTGCGGCCCGGGTACTTTGGTCTAATTACGGACCTCGCCTCCCGCGTTTTGGGCATTGGGCTGTGGGAGCGGGGGCTAGTAGGTGCACCGCTTGCGCAGGAGGCCGGCGGCGTGGGGATCGGTCGCGGCGAGGGCCTCGGCGGCGCGGGGGCCGGCGCGGCCGTCGCCATAGGGGTGGGTGATCCGGGAGCGGTCGAGCAGCAGGGCGGTGCGGATCGCGGCGGCGATCTCAGCCTCGGTCGCGTGCGACGCGTCCACGACGTTATCGGGACGTTCCCGCCCGGCTTGGCGCGGGCCGATGTTCGCCACCGGCAGGCCCAGGGCAGCGGCTTCGATGAGCCCGGCTGAACTGTTGCCGATCAGCACGCCGCCGCGGAGGGCAAGGCGGCGGAGCAGCGACAGGAAGGCCGGGCGCGGCAGGTGGTCCAGCAGCGGCCAGTCCAGTTCGCGGCAGCGGGTCCGCAGCACGGCGGCGATGGCGTCGCGGCCGGGGTCGTGGTTGGGCATGAAGCACAGGACCGTGCTGGCGCCGAACTCGGCCCGGGCGGCGGCGATGGTTGCCTCGGCGATGCGGGCCTCGTCGTCGTTGGAGAGGCCGGAGGGGTGCAGGAGCAGGGCGGCGCGCGGGTCGCCCAGTTCGGCGGCGTCGGCGTCGGACATGGGGTGGACGTCGGCGAGGCCGTCGATCGCGGGCGAGCCGACGACGACGATGTGCGCCGGGTCTTCCCCCATGCGGGCGATGCGCTCGGCGGACTGCCGCGTCGCGGGGAGGTGCAGGTGGGCGAGTTTGGTGATGGCGTGGCGCATCGCCTCGTCGGCGATCCCCTCGGCGCGGTCGCCGCCGTGCAGGTGCGCCACGGCACGGCCGCCGATGCTCGCGGCGGCGGCGGCGGCGAAGGCCTCGATGCGGTCGCCCAGGACGACGACCCACTCGGGGTTGAGGCGGTCGAAGGTCGAGGAGAACCCGACGATGCCGCGGCCGACGGCCAGGGCGTCGGTGGCGCGCGTCCGCGGGAGGTCCGGGTCCTGCATCGGCACGGTGGCGTCGATGCGGAAGGAGCGGCGGACCTCGTTGATGGTCTCGGCCGGCGGAAGCAGGTGCGAGCCGCAGACGACCGTGAGCAGGGTGAGCGAGGGGTGGGCCTCGATCGCCCGCATGACCGGCAGGAGGAGGCCGAACTCGGCGCGGGAGCCGGTGACGACCGCCACACGTTTATGGGTGAACGAGGGCGGGGCGTCGGGTGCAGGCATGGCGGGCGTCGGGGGCAAGGGGGCCTACGCGGCGGCCTGGAGGGCGACGTCGGCCGCGGTCAGCGGCGTGTCGGCCGCGACGGCGCGGGCGAGCGGCCGGCCGAGGATTTCCCGGATGCGGAAGGGCTCCAGGCCCGTCCCCGGCCGCTTGATCGCCAGGTCGGCGCGCGTGAGCGTATGACCCGCGGGCAGGTCCCGCGCGGCGACGAGGGACTGGCGCGAGACCGAGCGGACGTCCAGTTCGCAATCGAGCAGGCGCTTCTGGGGAGGTCCCAGGCGCGGGTCGGCGCCGAGGTCGCCCCGCATGAACTTCAGCGACATGCGGTGGCGCCGCAGATCGCCGGCGCGCGGGGCGGTCTGGCGGACTTTCACGGCGTAGTGGGCGAAGCCGGCTGGGTCGAGGCTCGCGCGGTGGTCGGGGCCGGGAGCGGAGCGGTCGTAGGTCAGGTGTTTTTCGAGGATGCAGGCGCCCAGCCCGGCGGCGAGGGCGCCGGTGTCGTGGGCGTCGGTGTGGTCGGAGTAGCCGATTGGCCCATCGTGCATCGCGGCGAGTTCGACCATGCCGCCCAGTGAGGCGTTTTCGGGCGCGGCCGGGTACGACGAGACGCATTGGAGGAGCGCCAGGTGCTCGTCGCGCACCGATGGGGAAAACCACGAGAGCGAGGCTCGGACCTCATCCGCGGTCGCCGCGCCGGTGGAGAGGATCAGCGGCGCGCCGGTGTCGGCCAGGGCTTCGAGCAGCGGCAGGTTCACCAGGTCGGGCGAGGCGGTCTTGTAGGCATCCCACGGGAGTTGCCGGGCTTCGGGGACCAGCGTGTCGGAGAAGACGGTGACGATCGCGTGCATGCCGCGGGTGTGGGCGCGGTCGATCACCGCGGCCATGGCGTCCAGCGGGAGTTCGAGCCGGCGCAGCATCGCCAGCGGGTCGGACTCGCCGGCGTCTCGCTGGTACGCCGCGAGACGGCAGGCGCGGCTCATGAGCAGGTCGGCGCGGAAGAACTGGAGTTTGACGGCGTCGGCCCCGGCGTCGGCGGCGGCGTCGGTCAGGTCCAGGGCCCGCTGGGGGGAGCCGTCATGGTTCACGCCGAGTTCGGCAATGATGTAGACCGGGTGGCCGGGGCCGATGGGGCGGGAGCCGATGCGCATGGGGGTGTTATCGGCACTCCGGCCCGCCCTGATGAGCAAGGGGTACCCTCGGGGATGCGACGCCTCCCATCCGTCAGGATGCTGCTGCGGACCAGCGCGCCGCCGGAGTACCTGCTGCTGCGGGTCGCGCTGGCGCTGGACCTGGTGCTGGATGGGTGCCGGCAGTTGCGGGTGCACGGGCACATCGGGCGGTCGAGGCTGGGGGAACTGTTCGACCTGTCGCGCGGGATGCTCGGGGTGCTGGGCGTGCTGGAGGTGCTCGCGGCGGTGCTGCTGGCCGCGGGGCTGCTGACGCGGGCGGCGGCGGTGGTGCCGGTGGCGGTGTCGGTCGTCGCGGCGGGGACGGCAATGGCGAAGATCGGGACGCTCTCCACGCCGTCGGGGCTGACGAGCCTGGTGTCGGCGGTGGCGTTTGCGCTGATCGGTGTTGTCGTGCTGATCCGGGGGGCCGGGATGTGGTCGGTTGATGCGATTCTGACGCGGCGGAGGCGGTGAGGGCAAACACAGAGTCGTGCGACTCGATCGACGGTCCGCCTTCCGGGTAGCGCGGTTTGCACAGGCTGCGGAGGGCGTAGCCGCGCCGGCCGCAGGGGAGACCGGCCGTGATGCCCGGTAGGATGAAGCGTGCCCGAACTACCCGACATTTCGTTGTATCTGTCGGTGCTGCGGCCGCGGATCGTGGGGCGGGTGCTGGAGCGCGTGACCATCCGGTCACCGTTCCTGTTGCGGTCCACGGAGGTGGGGCCGGAGGAGTGCGAGGGGCGTCGGGTGGAGGGGGTGGAGCGGCTGGGGAAGCGGATCGTCGTCGGTCTCGAGGGTGAGGTGTTCCTCGTGCTGCACCTGATGATCGCGGGGCGGCTGCTGTGGAAGCAGCGTGGGGCGCGGCCGGCGGGAAGGATCGACCTGGCGGCGCTGGGGTTCGACTGCGGGACGCTGGTGCTGACCGAGGCCTCGACACAGAAACGGGCGTCGCTGCACATCGTGCGCGGCCGCGAGGCTGTGGCGGCAATGGACCCCGGCGGGATCGACCCGCTGGCGTGCTCGGCGGAGCAGTTCGCGGCGGCCCTGCGCCGCGAGCGGCGGACGCTCAAGCGGGCGCTGACCAGCCCGCGGACCTTCAGCGGGATCGGCAACGCGTACTCCGACGAGATCCTGCACGCCGCAGGGCTCAGCCCGCTGCAACTGACGACGAACCTGTCGGATGACGAGGCCGCGCGGCTGCACGCGGCGACGCGCGAGGTGCTCGAGGCGTGGACGCGGCGGCTGCACGAGGAGTTCGGCGTGGCGGACGGCGAGCCGGGCCGCTTCCCCGGCCCCGGCGACATCACGGCCTTCCGCCCCGGCTTCGCCGTGCACGGGCGCTACGGCCAGCCGTGCCCCGCGTGCGGGACGGCCGTGCAGCGGATCCTGTACGCGGACAACGAGACGAACTACTGCCCGCGCTGCCAGACCGGCGGGAGGGTGCTGGCGGACCGGGCGATGTCGCGGCTGCTGCGCGACGACTGGCCGCGGACGGTGGAGGAGTGGGAGGCGGGGTGAGGCGGGGCTGGTTTGAGAGGGCACAGCGCAACGAAAACCGCCCGGCCGCGGGGCCGGGCGGTGGGGGTTGAGCAGGGAAACTGGGGAGGGTCAGCGGCGGCGCCGCGCGGCGGCCAGACCGCCGAGGCCGAGCAGGGCCAGCGAGGCGGG
>CALAFV010000411.1 GCA_937891445.1 uncultured Phycisphaerales bacterium
ACGCCGCGTCGGGTGAGCACGTTGTCCGGCGTGGCGGGCCTAACTGCCCTGCTGCCCGCCGCCGCCCTGCTGGTTCTGCTCCGGGCGCGTGCCGCCCGTCCGCTCCTCGCCTTCTTCGCGGTCGCGCTTCTTCGCTCCGGCGCGACCGGCGAACTGGCCGTACTGGTCGCGGACCTGGACCTCCGCGGAGCGCCGGCCGCCGCGGGAGGCCGCCTCGGTGCGTCCGGCGGCGCCTCGCGGGGTGCGCTTCGGTGGTTGCGGGGTGCCGCCTTGCGAGCCCTGCGCGCGGCCGGCGGCCTGCTCCTCGCGCTGCTCTTCGCCGGGGCGCTGGCCCGCCTGATTGGGCCCACGAGCGCCGGACGGCGTGCCCTGGTTGGGTCTGTCCTGATCTGCCATGACAAGGACTCCTTCGTCGGGCTGGCCCGACGCCTGTTCGGGCCGACCTGGCGGCGGGCGGTTCAGAGGCCCCTGGCGCCCGGTCGTCGAACCCGGCCGCGGTGTGGGCGTCCGGGGAAGCGAAGGCGGCGTTAGCGGCCGCGACGGGTGGAGCCGGATCGCTGGGAGCGCCCGCGCGAGGACCGGTTCTCGGCGCCGGCGCGGCGGCCGGCAAACTGGCCGAGTTCGTCGCGCATCTGGATCGCCGCCGAACGCCGGCCGCCGCGGGAGCGGTCCGCGGACGTGAGGTTGCTGGCGCGGCCGCGTCTGCTCTGGTCGTCTGCTGCCATCGTGTGACACTCCTTGTCGGGCCTGGGCCCGTGCTGCGGTTGCGCCGCCGGTGGCGGCGTGTGGCCGGGGCCGGCCCACCCGGACCCCGCGGGGAGGCTCCGGCGCTCCCCAGGGCAGGGGCGGCGCACGGGCGGCCGCGGTCCTTGCGGCCGCTCAAAGACAGCTCGGCGGGTGTTTCCCCGTGGCCCTCCCGCCGCCCCACGTGCGGACCGCAACCCGGCGCCTCGGCGGGGAACGTCCCCCCGCCCGACCCCCGGGTGTGCACGCCGTGGGCGCCTGCACGCACGCCACCGGACCTGAGACACCACGGGTTGAGGTCCCCGCGATGCCGGGTGAGCCGGCGGCGATGCAAAAGGGTTGTTGGACGGGCTGGCAACCAAGTGAAACGGGTGTAAATCGGGCCTTATTTGCGCCGAAAGGGTGGGATCTTGCGGCGAACGCCCGACTCGGCGGCCGCGCAAGCGGGCGTCGATTGCTGGCCTGCTTGCCGGTGGATCGCCGATTTGAGGGGGGAACTCATGAGAAGCAACAGAGGGCGACCCATGGCGCGATCGGTTCTGGCGGTTGCGGTGGTGCGCGGTGCGGCGGTGGCAGGCGCGGCCATCACGGCCGCGGCTGTGCTCGGCGGGTGCGAGGCGGCAACGACCGGTCCCACGATCGGGGTGCGCAACGAGTCCGACACGGTCATCAAGGCCACGTTCTGGACCGGCCAGCGCGATGACAGCCGCGTGGGCGGGGCGAAGATGCGTCGCGCGGAGGAGATGAACGTCGGCCCGCGGCTGCGGATGCGCGACTCACTCACGCCGCTGCTGCACTACCGGTCGGCGGCGGACACCGTGGTGCGGGTGCAACTGCGCCCGGCCGAGACCAGTTTCGCGCCGGGAAGCGCCCGGGAGGTCTGGTACGAACTGGCCCCACCGAGCCCGTACATGGTCCGCGTGCGCCGGGCGCCGACGGGGGAACTGGTCTTCGAGCGCGAGGGTCGCGGGGCCATGATCCCGGTGCCGGAGGCGTACTGGGTGCGCGAGGAGT
>CALAFV010000412.1 GCA_937891445.1 uncultured Phycisphaerales bacterium
CTGCTTCGCCGGCAGCGACGGCCCCGGCGCGGGCGCGGCCGGCGCCGGCGGCGCGAGGTCCATCCTCAGCGGCCTCTCCACGCTGCGCGTCAAGGAGACCGACCGCATCGCCGCGCTCCAGACCGAACTGGCCAAGATCGGCGTTGCCACCACCGTCGAGCGCGGCCCCAACCCCGCAACCGGGCGGGACGACGAACTGCTCATCATCACGCCGCCGCACCCCGCGCTGAACTGCGCTCCAACCGTCGAGCCGGTGGTCTTCGAAACTTACGACGACCACCGCATGGCGATGTCCCTCGCCCTCATCGGCCTCCACCGCCCCAACGTCTCCATCCGCAACCCCGCCTGCGTCGCCAAGTCGTACCCCGACTTCTGGCGCGACTTCGCCCGCGTCTACGACGAGTTGAAGCGCTGATGAGGCTTCTCCCTTCAGCACCTCACCCGGCCAAAGCCCGCATGAGGACACTCTCACGCCGCTTTGTGTAGACTCCGCTCGGGCTTTCCCTGCTGCCCGCGACCACCGGCTCCCGTCCCGGCACGCGTGCACCCCGGGGCATGCCGGCGCCAGCCACCATGCAACCCCGGCCACCCGATCGAGCCCGCCCCCGCGCCCGACTGCCGCTGCTTCTGCAGTATCCCCTCTCGCTCGCCGTCGTCGCCGGAACCGTTGCGCTGCGCCAGGCCGTCGATCCCGTGATCGGGAACGAACTCCCACTCATCTTCTCCATCACCGCGCTGGCCGTCGTCGCGTGGATGACCGACTTCGGACCGTTCCTCGTCGCGGCGACCCTCGGCCTCGGAGCGGGGATCTACTTCTTCGTCCAGCCCCGCGAGTCCTTCGCGATCCAGGGCACGACGCCGTACTTTCATATTTGTGTGTACATCCTGACGTCCTCCGTCGTCTGGGTCGCCGTCCGCAGCGCCCGCGCCCACGCCAACCGCGCCCTGGCCGCCGCCGACGAACTCCGCAAGACGCACGCGCTGCTCGACACCGTCATGACCAGCAGCGCGGCCATGCTCGCCTACTGCGACCGCGACTTCCACTACCGCTTCGTCAACGCCGCCTACGCGCGCCGCTTCGGCTTCCGGCCCGACCAACTCATCGGACGCACGCTCCCCGAGGTCATCGGCAACGCCGCTTTCGACGTCGTCCGCCCCTACGCCGAGCGTGCCCTCGCCGGCGAGCCCGTCACGTTCGAGGCGACGATCCCGTACCCCAACCTGGGCCAGCGCCGCATGAGCGTCGCCTACACGCCCGATCTCCGCCCCGACGGCACCGTCGCCGGCTGCACCGCCGCCCTGGTTGATGTCACCGACCGCCACGCCACCGAGATCGCCCTCCGCCGCAGCGAGGAGCGTTTCCGCCTCGCGACCGAGGCCCTCCAGGGGATCGTCTACGACTGGGACTGCTCCACCGGCATCGTCACGCGCTCCGCCGGCCTGGCCGGCCTCATCGGCATCCCCGCCGACGCCGCCCCCCGCACCGCCGCGTGGTGGGTCTCCCGCGTCCACCCCGCCGACCGCCGCCGCATCCAGCGTGCGCACGAGGACGCCATCGCCCGCCGCGCGCCGGGCCTGGAGTTCGAGTACCGCCTCAAGCACGACGACGGCCGATGGGTCTGGGTCTGGGACCACGCCCGCTACGTCTACGCCGCCGACGGCACGCTGGAGCGCTCCGTCGGCTGCGTCGTCGGCATTGACGACCGCAAGCGCGCCGAGCAGGACCTGCGCGAGAGCCGCGACGTCCTCGCCCTCGCCATGCGCGGCGGCCGCATGGGCGCCTGGTCGCAGAACACCGCGACCGGCCGCGTCTGGTGGAGCCGCGAACTCGAGGAGATCTTCGGCCTCGCTCCCGGCGCCTTCCCCGGCACCGAGCAGGCGTTCATCAACCTCGTCCACCCCGACGACCGCCCCGCCGTCACCGCGGCCGTGAAAGCCGCCCTCGCCGGCATCGCGGACTACGCCGTCGAGTTCCGCTTCCGCCACGCCGACGGCTCGTGGCGATGGATGGAGGCCCGCGGCCGCACCGTCCTCGACCCCGCCGGCTGGCCCACCACCCTCTACGGCATCGGCATCGACATCACCGAGCGCAAGCAGGCCGAGGAGCAACTCCGCCGCAACCGCGACACCTTCTTCACCCTCATCGAGAACGCCCCCTTCGGCGTTTACGTCGTCGACGCCGACTTCCGCCTCCGCCAGGTCAGCGCCGGCTCGCGCAGAGCCTTCGAGGGGATCGAGCCCCTCGTCGGCCGCGACTTCGCCGAGGTTGTCCGCGCGGTCTGGCCCGAGCCCCTCGCCACCGACATCATCGAGCACTTCCGCCACACCCTCCGCACCGGCGAGCCCTACGCCACCCCCGAGACCACCGCCCGCCGCAGCGACACGCACGAAGTCGAGTCCTACGACTGGAAGATCCAGCGCATCACCCTCCCCGACGGCCAGTACGGCGTCGTCTGTTACTTCTACGACATCACCGAGCGCCGCCGCGCCGAGGAGCAACTCGCCCTCTACCGCGACCACCTCGAGCGTCTCGTCCGCGAGCGCACCGCCGAACTCGAGAAGTCCCAGGCCGCCCTGCGCCTCTCCGAGCGCATGGCCGCCCTTGGCACGTTCGCCGCCGGCCTCGGCCACGACATCACCAACACCCTCCTCCCCCTCCGCGTCCGCGTCGAGGAGGTCCTCGCCCAGCCCGACCTCGACCCGCAGGTCCGCACCGAGATCCTCGCGATCGTCGGCTTCCTCAAGTACCTCCAGAGCCTCGCCCGCGGCCTGCGCCTCTTCGCCCAGGACCCCGACCGCCCCGCCGGCCCCGAAGACCGCACCGACCTCGCCGCGTGGTGCGCCGACACCCTCGCTTTCTTCCGCGCCAGCGTCCCCGCGTCGATCGAACTGGTCTGCGA
>CALAFV010000413.1 GCA_937891445.1 uncultured Phycisphaerales bacterium
GGCTTGCAGGAGGGTCATATCTGAGGGGGATTCCGAAGGTGGGCCGTGGGGGGGGGGAGGGATGGGGGAGACGATAACCCCACATCGACGCGGCACGCGCCGCTGTTCACTTCCCCGCCCCCGCGTTCCGCGTTTCCTTTACATCCCCGCCCTGCGGGTGCTCCCCACCACCTGGTCCCACTGGTGGAACACGGCGTACACGATGTCCCGCGGCCCGACCAGCCGGAAGAAGACCAGTC
Organism: uncultured Phycisphaerales bacterium; assembly: GCA_937891445.1. Lineage (GTDB taxonomy): Bacteria > Planctomycetota > Phycisphaerae > Phycisphaerales > UBA1924 > CALAFV01. The sequence goes on from CALAFV010000413.1 coordinate 240, forward strand.
CGTTGGGGCCCTCCGCGATCGCGCCGCGGAAGACGTAGTCCGGCCGCTCCACGTACGGCTGCCCCGGGAGCCCGTCGCGGTAGGTCCCCTCGAGTTCGACCGTCGTCGTCGAGACGCCGTTGATCGTGCGCCGCTTGACCGCCGGCTCGCCGGGCTCGTTCCACGCGTTGCGGACCTGCTCCGACCACCGCCGGATGTTGTCCTCGACGGACCCCCCCTGCCCGCCGGGGAAGTGGAACCACACGGCCACCGCCTCCCCCTCGCCCCCCTCCGGGTGGGGGATGCGGAACTCCGCCGCCCGCATCGGCCCCGGGTTGGTGCTCCGCGTCCACTCCGAGGGCACGCTCCACCGCAGCCCGCCGACTTCGAGCGGCGCGGCCTGCCCGCTCATCTCATCGACCATCCCGCTCATGGCCGTATCACGGTCCGCCATCTGCTGCCCCACCTGCTTGCCGGAGTGCGCGGTGCGCCCCAGCAGCGAGGTGGGCTGGTCGGTCAGCCGCGACAGCGGGCCGGTGGACCCCGGCGCGTTCGACTGCGGCCGCGACGGCGGCGCTCCCACCGGCGCCCCGGATCCCGCCGTCGGCCCCGGGGGCGGCGCCGACTCCTCGCACCCGGCCGCCCACACCGCGGCTCCCGCGGCGGCGATCAGGACCATCCGGAAGGAGCGAATCACGGACCGGCGTCGGTTGGGCGAGGGGCTGGTCATGCCCAAATATACGGCCAGCCCCTCCTATGCGCCTCATCCCCGTCCAGTCGCTCGACGACCCCCGCCTCCGCCCCTACGCCACCATGCGCGACGCCGAACTGCGTCACCGCGAGGACCCCACCAACCCCGTCCTCGCCGGTCCCGATCGGGATAGGGGGGGTGGGGGGGCGTTCATGGCCGAGGGGGAACTGGTCGTCCGCCGCCTCATCGAGTCCCGCTTCGCCGTCGAGTCGGTCCTGCTTACCCCCACGCGCCTGCGAACCGTCGAGGACGCCCTGACCCGGCTCCCTCCCGAGACGCCCATCTACCTCGCCGAGCAGGGGGTCATGAACGCCGTCGTGGGCTTCAACATCCACCGCGGCATCCTCGCCGTCGGCCTCCGCGGCCGGGACCCCGACCCCCTCGAACTGGCCAGGCAGGCCCGCACCCTCCTCGTCCTTGAGGATCTGGTGAACCACGACAACCTGGGGGCCATGTTCCGCAACGCCGCGGCCCTCGGCGGCGAGGGGACGGCCATCCTCCTCTCCCCCCGGTGCGCCGACCCCCTGTACCGCAAGGCCTTGCGGGTCTCCGTCGGGTATGCACTGCATGTGCCGTTTGCCAGGGCTTCCTCCTGGCCCGGCATCCTCGCCGACCTCCGCGCCATGGGCTTTCACGTACTCGCCCTGACGGGCACCCCCGGGGCCGAGGACATCGTGGACGTCGCCCGCGACTTCGAACAGGCATCGGGTCAGCCGCGGCTGGCCCTCCTCTTCGGAACCGAGGGCGCGGGCCTCACGCCTGAGGCCATGGCCGCCGCGGACCGGCGCGTCCGGATCGCCATGGCCCCGGGGGTGGACTCCCTCAACGTCGCGGTCGCGGCGGCCGTCGCCCTCCACCGCCTTGTCAGTCCCGATGGGCAGGATCGTGGAACACCAGGTCCGGTCCGCGACATCTCTTAGAGTCCGCGGCGGCAGATTTCGTGGTGCGCCGGCGACCGCCGGGCATTATGATGTAAACAACTCTCGACGCGGCAGCCGATTCCCGGCCTGTCGCCCGCGCCATCCAGCCGCCAGACAAGCCCGCCGCCGCGCAAGGGGTCCGGCCTTTCTCTGGGAGGAACACGCCGATGAAAGCCATGCTCAAGATGACCACCGCTGCCTGCATCCTCGCCGTCTGCGGCGCCGCGGCCGCTCTGGCCCCCGACGACGGCGTCGCCCGCGAGGGTGTAGCCGCCCGCCGGGCCGTTCTGGATGCGATGGAACTCAAGCCTTTCCCCGCCTCCTGGAGCGACCTCTCCGGCTGGACCGGCGGCGAGGCGCTGACCGCCTCCAACACCGCCGGCAAGGTCGTGGTCATCCTCACCTGGAAGAGCTGGTACAAGCCCTCCCATGAGGCGCTCCGCACCGCCCAGGCCGTGCAGAACAAGTTCGGCGGCGACGTGATCGTCGTCGCGGTGCACGACAAGGACGGCTACGACAACGCCGCGAAGGTCATGGCCGACAAGGGCGCGACCGTCCGCTGCGCCCACGACGCGACCGGCGCGTTCCGCGCGGCGCTCAACGTGGACCAGGACCCGGACTTCTACATCGTGGACCGCGCCGGCAACCTCCGCTACGCCGACGTGGAGACCTCCGCCGTCGAGGGCGCCGTCGCCCGCCTGGTGAAGGAGACCGCGGAGCAGGCCGCGGCTCTGCCGGATGAACTCGCCGCCAAGGCCGCCGCCGCCGAGGAGGCCGCCCGGCGCACGTCCGCCGTCTCCGATGAACTCAAGCCCGGCCAACTCCTCAACGTCCCGTTCACCATGCCCTCGGCCGAGGCGTACGCCGCCATCAAGTGGCCCGAGCACAACACCACCACCCTCTCCGCTGGCGACTTCCAGGGCAAGCCGCTCCCGGCCTCCATGGGCAACGAGATCTGGCTGACCGAGAAGCCCAACACCGCCGGCCGCGTCGTCGTGCTGGACTTCTGGGCGACCTGGTGCGGCCCCTGCAAGAGGGCCATGCCGGGGCTCGACGCCCTCCAGCGCGCCCACCGCCAGGACCTTGTCATCATCGGCATGAGCGGCAGCCCCGTGCCTGGCTACAAGGAAGACCCCGAATCCGTGCGGGCGTTCCTCCGCGCCCACAAGAGCGCGTACTACCACGCCAACGACCTGGAGAAGACCGTCAGCAAGGCCCTTCAGGTCCAGGGCATCCCGCACGTCGTCGTCATGAGCACCGACGGCGTCATCCGCTGGCAGGGCAACCCCCTCGAGCCGGGCTTCCGCAAGGCCGTCGAGGCGGTGATCCGCGTGGACCCGGGCGTCCAGGCCCGCCGCGCCGCCGAGAAGGCGTACCTGGCAGCCAAGGGCGGCTGACCTCCCCCCTTGCCCGACCCAAGACAACCCCGAGGAGCCCCGGCCCGCCCCGGGGCTCCTTTCTTTATTCGGACGTTGCTCCGTACGAGCACCAAACAAAAGGACCCATGTTTGTGGCGGAGTTGGCTCAGCACACAGAACTAGTGTGCCAAAGGCCGATCATTCTTGCACCGCTCCCGCGCTCGTCGGTAGGCTGATTGGCGGCTGTCGACAGGATCAAAATTATGCTTGATCGAGTGCTCCCCGTAGTCGCCGTCGTGCTGCTGCTGAGTTCGGTTGTGGCTGCCGGCCCGTCGGTGGCTCCGTGCAGTTGTGCCGCGCTGTCCTGCGGCGGGACTGCCGGCACCTGCTCTTCGTGCAGTTGTTGTTGCTCTGGTGCTGGATGCACAAAGGTCTGCACGTGTTGCACGGCGTCGTTTGACTGTCTGAGTCCGCCTTCTGGATGGACGTGTTCCGACACCGCCGCGTCGGATTGACACGGCCGCCACGGATCCGGCTGTGACTGCACACCGGCTCACAGTTCCGTCGGGTCGCTCGGCGCTCGTGGGCGTGCTCATCATCGCATTCGCGATCGCGGTGCTCGGTGTGTACCGCGCGTTCACGCTCCGCAGCGCAGAGAACCGTGAGCGACTCGAGGCCGAGCGTCTTGCCGCGGAGGCGGTTGAACTTGGCCAGCGTGCGTTCCGCGAACTCCGCATGATCCCGCTCGAGAGTCTCGCGACGAACGATGATCTCCGGGTTCACATGATCGCCGCGGCAGGCGGCGGTCCCGAGCGGGACGCCGCGACGGCGGAGGTCCTTCGTCTGACGGCTGACCTCGTGTACTTCCGTTTCATCCAGGATTCGCCCCAAGCGTACAGAGCGTGGCGGGAGAAACTGGGATACCGCCTTCGAAGCGCCGAGGCGATGCGCCGGGAGGGTGTTGATCGCGATTACCAGTATTGGTTCTCGAAGCCTTATCCCGGCGACGAACAACTGGTGGACGTGTTCGATCGGCTCTGGACCGAAACATTAACCGTTCGCGACGAACGATCGCGCCCCGTCGGGGTCGCTGCGGACGGAGACGGCATCGAAGTTGTTTTCGGTGATGTTGATCGGGCGTGGAACGGAGTTCCCATCGTCTCGGGTGAACTCCCGGCAAGCGTCTGGCAGGGGCGGCGCTCCGTGCAACTCGCAAGGAACTGGTGGGATGACCCGAACGGGGGAATTCGCGAGGAACTCCGTCGGCGCGAACCGGTGAAAGTCGCAGTTGTCGCCGTGCTCTTCGAGATGAAGGCCGGAGACCGCTATCCCATCACCTTCACTTACTATTGTGACTCTGCCGGTGCGTGGTGGCTCTGGCGGATCAACGCGCTCAACGTGGCGGCCGATCGCCTGGTCCAGCTGGAGTTCTGAGGAGACGCCCGATGGGACGCGCCCTGGCTCTCTGCGTGATTGCCGCTGTGTTCGCGGCGGCGAGCATCGCAAAGGTCGTGTACCCACTTCAGACCGTGCGCGTCCTCGTCTTCCTGTTTCCCGGTTTGGCCAAGGTTCCGTGGTTGACGCTCTCCATTCCGGGAATGCTCGCGGGTCTGGAGTTTGGTCTCACCGCGGCATTGCTTCACCCTCGCCTGCGGCGAGTCTCGCTCGTCGCGGTCGTGATTCTGCTCATTGCATTCTCCGCGGTGCTTGCTCTGCTCCTGGCTGCGCCAGGGCGTGCGCCGGGCTGTGGGTGCTTTGGTGTTCCGAAGTCGGCGCCCGGCGGCGAGCATATCGCCGGTCTGCTCCGCAACGCGGGGCTGATCTGCGCCGCCGTCTGGCTTCTCCGAACCGGACATCGCCGCGAGGCGTCGGCGCGATCACGTGCCGCGACCCCGTCGATCACGGGCGTGCCTGCGTTCACGCTTGTGGAGATGATGACCTCGATCGTGATCATCTCCATTCTTTTTGCCCTTGTACTGCCTGCGTTCGCGAAAAGCCGCAGCAGTGCCAGGCTCGCGGCCCAGTCCAGCCTCGCCCGCCAACTGACCGCGGCGCTCGCCCTTTACGGCAGCGATCATCGGGATGCACACCCGTACTTCGGCACACCGGGCGATCCGCTCGGCCCCGTTCGCATCCGTGACTTCACGGTCCCGATGGAGTACTTCAAGGCACAGCGCTGGCTCTGGGCCAGCGCTGTGTACCCGGAGTACATCGATGCACCGCGGTCCGCGATTGAACCTCGGGGCCGCGCGCCCTACATGACCGGACAACTTCTCTGGCCCGATTCGATTGTCGCGGCGGAGTTCCAACTGACTTCGACGGCCTTTGCGCGCCCCTCGTTCTGGACCGGTGGCGACGACGGCCCCTACTCCCAAGTGGACCTGCGGCACACCACCAACGCCGATCTTGCCTTTCCGTCCCTGAAGGGACTGATTGCGACAGACCTCGCCGGGCCCGCTGGCTGGCCCGAGGGGGACGAGATGGTCGTAGGGCTTGGTGACGGTTCCGGCCGGACGGTCCTCTGGCGATTGCTCGATCCGGTGGCTCCGGTCTGCCGGCCATGGGGAGCGGCGTGCGGGCCGATCGAGTCAACCCGTGACGGGCTTCGCGGCGTCGATTTCTGATCGCCCGCCAGGGATGCTCCGGGAAGGTCGAGGCACGTCGAGCCGCAGTACCCTCCCTTCATGCCCGACCCGGTCCCGGCGGCTCCTGTCTTTCACGTCGTCCTCCACGAGCCCCAGATCCCCAACAACACGGGCAACATCGGCCGCACCTGCATCGCCACCGGCTGCGCCCTGCACCTGATCCACCCGCTGGGCTTCTCCACCAGCGAGAAGGCCTGCCGCCGCGCCGGGCTCGACTACTGGCCGCGTCTCCGCCCCGCCGAACACGCCTCGTGGGAGGCCTACCTCGCCGCCGCCACCCCTGACCCCCGCCGCCTCTGGCTCTTCTCAACCAAGGCCACGCGCCCCCTCTGGGAGGCGGATTTCCGCCGCGGCGATCACCTTGTGTTCGGGAAGGAAACGGCCGGCCTCCCCGCCGACCTGCTCGAGCGCTACTCGGACCGCCTGATCACCTTCCCGATGCTCCCATCCGAACGGTCGCTGAACCTCGCCACCGCCGTCTGCGCCGCTGTCTACGAGGGCCTGCGCCAACTCGCGGCCCGCGGCGAGGTGCATCTCGACGAGCGCGGGCGTCTCATCCCCGCCACGCGGACCGGGTGAGCCGCCGCTAAACTGCTGGTCCGATGACCATCGTTCATCGCTGCTCACGTCTGTTCGCCGCCGCCGCACTGCTCCTGCTGCTGGGCGGGTGCAGCCGCCCGCTCCTGTCGCCCAGCGACGAGCGCACCCCCTTCGACCGCTACGACGCCCTCCGCAACCAGTACGCGCGGCAGTACGTGCAGGACGCCTACGGCGCGACGAAGCCGAACCTCCGCGGCCGGCTCGCGCCGCGATGAAAACCCGAGGATGAGTCGCGAGCAGCCCGTGGGGATCAGCGGGGGATAGCAGGGGGATAAGCCGTGGGGCGGGCCGGGCGAAAGTCCGGGAACCAGGGTTTGTTCCCCGGCGCCGACCGGCCAACGGGCAAGGCGGGCCGGCTCCGCCGGGTGGAAGGCGTCACGTCTCAATCGTTTCGTCCGATTTTGCCAAGCCCGGCCCCCGCGCCGCCCGATCACTTCAGCACCACAAGGGCTCTCGTCCCAGCACCCATGGCCAACCGCCCGCGTCGTTCTCGGTCCGCCGGCCGCAAGCGCCGCTCCCGTGCGCTTGCCGCGACGCCGAAGCGCGCCCACATCGTTTGGGCCTCCTTCGTCGCGTCGATGACCGTCGTCGGCGGCCTCCTGCTGGCGCTGGAGTCGAGCCCCTCCCCCCGCGTCGATGGTCGCTCGCTCGCCCCGCTGGTCGCGGCCGACGGGCCTACGGACGTCGAGTCGGTCTTCAAGACCACCGTCCCCCTCAAGCGGGACGTGTGGAAGTCCATCGTCATCCACCACAGCGGCTCCCACGTCAGTTCCCCCGCTTCCATCGCCGCCGAGCACGAGGCCCGCGGCGGCCGCGGGATGGGCCACCACTTCCTGATCGGCAACGGCTCCGGCCCCCTCCGGGACGGCGAGTTGTACATCAACTTCCGGTGGTACGACCAACTCCCCGGCTTCCACGCCGCCGGCGAAGACGGCGACTGGCACAACCACCACTCCATCAGCATCTGCCTGGTGGGCGACGGCAACCGCCGCCCCTTCACCGCGGCCCAGATGGCCCGGCTGGAGGAACTGGTCGCCGTCCTCTCGCGTGAACTGGGGATCGCGCCCGACCGCGTCCACCTCCACAGCGAGATCGCCCCCACCACCGACCCCGGCCGCCTCTTCCCGGCCGAACTCTTCCGGGAGCGCCTAGCCCGCACCCGGTGACCTCCCGGGGGCGCCTAAGTGGGTCGGAGTGTCCCCGGCGTTTGAATCTTCCGAAAACAGGGTGGATACTGTCACACCGGGCGGACTCCCCCCGTCCACCGTTGAGAGCGGCAAACCGCCCGCACCCCCCTCGGCGTTCGGGGGAGGGGAGGGCGGTCGGTCGGTGAAACCTTCTCGATGGAGCCAACCTTCGGTGCCGTCCATTCGAAAGGGTACAGTGATCGTCTCTCCCGGCCCGTTCGCCGGCCGGGCTCCGTTCAGGTCCCACTCGCAGGAACCGTGATCCCGTGGAAGTGAAGAAGGTCGGCGAACTTGTTGAGGGGTACCGAATCCTCTCCGAGCTGGGGCGGGGCGCGGCCTCCATCATTTATCTGGTCCAGGAGCCCGATACCCGCCAGATCTGGGCTCTGAAGCACGTCGCGCGCGAAACGCCCAAGGACCAGCGCTTCCTCGATCAGGCGGAGATGGAGTACCAGGTCGCCAGCGCCCTGGACCACCCCCGCATCCGCAAGATCACGCGGCTCATCAAGAAGAAGCCCTCCCTCTTCTCCATGACCGTCACCGAGTTGTACCTGGTCATGGAGATGCTCGACGGCTCCAGCCTCGAGCGCGAGCCCCCCGAAACCTTCGAGCAGGCCGCCTGGATCTTCGAGCAGGTCGCCCTCGCCCTGGCCCACATGCACGACCGCGGCTTCGTCCACGCGGACATGAAGCCCAACAACATCATCGTGGACCCGGAGGGCAACGCCAAGATCATCGACCTCGGCCAGTCCTGCAAGATCGGCACCGTCAAGGAGCGCATCCAGGGCACGCCCGACTACATCGCCCCCGAGCAGGTCCACCGCCGCGAGATCACGCCGAAGACCGACGTGTACAACCTCGGCGCCACGATGTACTACCTGCTCACGCGCCGCTACGTCCCCACCGCCCTGGCGAAAGAGAACTCCCTCGTCGGCTCCCTTGAGGACCACCTCATCGAGCGCCCGAAGCGCCCGATCGAGATCAACCCGCGCGTCCCCGAACTGTTCGACAAACTCGTGATGGACTGCGTGGAGATCGACCCTGACAAGCGGCCGACGATGACCGAGGTCGCCCAGCGCCTCAACCTCATCCGCGGCAAACTCGCCGCCGAGGCCGAACTCCGCCGCAGCGGCCAGCGCCTCAGCCCCCCGTCGCCGGACGACGACGCTTCCGACGCCGCCAAAAAAAACGGCGCACAGGGGCACGCCCGGGCGAAGGAGTCCAACGGCCGGAGCCGCGCGGGGATGGCAGGGACTGAAGAGGACGACCCCACCGGGGTCGGCAGCCTCGCGTGAGCGCGGACGCGGCGGGTCCGGCTCCAACGTCCCCGGTCCCCACCCCGGACGCCCCGACGATCCTCGAGAGCCTCGACCTCCGCTCCCCTGACGCCGTCATCGCGACCTTCCGCGCCGGCGCCCAGGCCTGCCGCGCCGCCGCCTGCCGCCGCGGCAGCATCGACCTCATCCGCGCCCCCGGCCGCCTGATCGCCACCGGCGACCTCCACGACAACCCGCTCCACCTGGCCCGCCTCGTCGAGGCCGCCGGCGTCTCCCGCGCGGGCGCGACGCCCCGCGCTCACCTCACGCTCCACGAGATCATCCACGGCGACCGCCTCATCAACGGCATGGACTTCTCGTTCCGCGCCCTGGCCCGCGTCGCCGCGCTCAAGGCCGCCCACCCCGAGCACGTCCACGTCCTGCTGGCCAACCACGAACTGAGCCAGGTGATCGGCGCCGGCGTCGTCAAGGACGGCGTCCGCTGCGTGGACGCCTTCAACGAGGCCGTCGAGACGACCTTCGGCGACGCCGCGGCCGACGTCTCCGACGCCATCGCCGACTTCATCCGCGCCATGCCCCTGGCCCTCCGCTGCGAGGGAGCGGGCGGCACGATTCTGTGCTCCCACAGCCTCCCCGAGCCCGCCCTGATGGACCGCTTCGACCCGGCAGTCCTCGAGCGCGACCTGACCGACGACGACTACGTCCCCCGCCGCGGCTCGGCTCACCTGATGACCTGGGGCCGCGGCCACACGCCCGACCAACTCGCGGTGCTCGCCGAGCGTTGGAACGTGCGTCTGTTCATCCTCGGCCACGAAAAAGCGGATAACGGGGCGATGGTCGTCGGCCCGAGCGCGATCGTCCTCAACAGCGACCACGCCCGCGGCGTCTATCTCGACATCGACCTCGACCACCCGCCGACGGCGGAGGAGGCGATGGCGCTGGTGCGGCCGCTGGGAGGTTGATGCTCACCTCCGCTTGCTGCAGCCCGGCTGCAGTGCGGGCGAGCGCACCAACGCGACTCACGCGCACGGCTTCCGCCTGATGGGTCAGTTCCGGTACCGCACGTGGCAGTCCCGGCACGAGGTCGCCAGCGCCGCGATCGCCCCGTCCAGCCGCTCCGCGGATGATCCCGAGGCGATCGCGTGCTCCAGTTCCCTCGCCCGCTCCGCGCTGGCCAGCAGAAAGAACACGAACTCGCCCCCTTCCTTCCTCGCCCGCTCATTCTGCCGCAGGCCGCGAAGCAGATCCGCCAGCCGCGCCGCCTCCGCGGCGGAGGCAGGGTCCGTTTGAGTCGTCGAAGAGCGCCAGCGGGCGGCGCGCGCCGCCTCCAGCCGCTCCACAACCTCATCAATGTGCACCATCGTCTCGACGAACGCCGGCATCGGCGCAGCCGCCGGAAACGCCGCGCTCGCGCGGTCCACGACCGCCGGCGGCAGCGTCCCCGCCTCGCGCACGCTCGACCACAGCCCGGCGTAGTTGGGGCTCGTCCCCGCGACCTCGAGCACCCGCAGCCCGTCCTCAACGGTCAACTCCCGCAGCAGCAACGCCGCGCTCGCCGCCGCCGCCGGGCCGCGGTCGCTCCCGCGGCGGTCGTAGATGTACACCACGCCGTCGCCGCGCAACTCGCGCACCGCCCGGGCGATCTCGGCCGCGCGGTGCGCGCCCAGGCCGCCGAACCGCGTCGGCAGGTGCACGCAGCGCATCCCGCGCGCCGCCGCACGCGCTGCGTCCGGCCCGGCGCCCTCCACCGAGACGATCGCCCGCACGCCCAGCGCTACCAGCGCATCGAAGTCCGCATCCCCCCGCGGCCGCGGCCCGGTGATGATCGACGGCGACACCCGCAGCCACCGCATCCCAGCGGCGCGCGCCGGCTCGGCCACAACCGACGACGCCTCCGCCGCGGCCGCGTCCGTATCAGCCCGTTCCAGTGGCTGCCGCGGCGCCGGCGCGCACGACCCTGCGCCGCCCGCGGCGGCGAGCCCCATCATCATCACCAGCGCAACAACACCGCGGCGGGCCGGTCGCATCGCCCCCACTGTACCGGCCCGCCGCGAACACGGTTCGCCGTTGTCCCTACGCCTCCGCGAGCGTCGGGTAGTCCGTGTACCCCTTCTCCGTCCCGCCGTAGAACGTGGACGGGTCCGGCTCGTTCAGCGGCGCGCCGCGCCGCAGCCGCTCCGGAAGGTCCGGGTTCGCCAGGAACAGTTTGCCGAACGAGATCAGGTCCGCGTGCCCGGCGTCCAGCGCCGCCTGGGCGCGCGCGGCGGTGTACCCGCCGTTGGCCATCAGCGGCCCGCGGAACAGGTGCCGGAAGTCCGCGGCGCCGAGCATCACGCCCCCATGGCGCACGTCCGCCTCGGTGCTCTCGGCGATGTGCAGGTACGCCAGGCCGTACCCGTCGAGTTTCTCGATCAGGTAGCCGAACGTCTCCCGCGGCGTGGAATCCCGCATGTCGTTGTACGCCCCGCCCGGCGAGAGGCGGATCGCCGTCCGGTCCGCGCCCCACACCCCCGCGACCGCCTCGACAACCTCCAGCGCAAAGCGGGCGCGATTCGCGATCGACCCGCCGTACGCGTCGGTGCGCTGATTCGTCCCGTCGCGGATGAACTGGTCCACGAGGTACCCGTTGGCGCCGTGGACCTCCACGCCGTCGAACCCCGCCTCCAGCGCGCAGCGGGCGCCGTGCCGGAACTGGTCGATCACCTGCGGGATCTCCTCCAGTTCCAGCGCCCGCGGCGTCTCGAACGGCTTGGGGCCCTCGGGTGTTATCGTGCTGCCCGCCGGCCGGATCGCCGACGGCGCCACCGGCAGCGCGCCCCCGGGCTGCATCGACGGGTGCGAGATCCGCCCCACGTGCCACAGTTGCAGGAAGATCCGCCCCCCGGCCTTGTGCACCGCGTCGGTCACCATCCGCCAGCCGCGCACCTGCTCCGGCGTGTGGATCCCCGGCGTCGCTGGGTAGCCCACGCCCTGCGGCGACACCTGCGTCGCCTCCGTGATGATCAGCCCGGCCGAAGCCCGCTGCCGGTAGTACGTCGCCATCAGATCCGTCGGCACGTTCCCCGGCCCGGCGCGGTTGCGCGTCATCGGCGCCATCGCGATGCGATTGGGAAGCGTGTACGGACCGACCCGGACCGGCGAGAACAGGCTGCGCTGCTGCTGCGTCTGCTCCGACACGTGCTGCCTCCTGTAGGTGTTTCAGCGCCCCGCTCCCCCGTACGCCGGCCCCTCGCCGCGCGGAGGAGGCCCGCACCGTGGCGGCACGCGGCGGAGGGGCCGGCAAGCGTACCAACGCACGAGCCGCCGCGTCCATTCCCGCGGCCTCCCTCCCCCGTCCCGGGAATAATATACTTGTTTCAACAATTACTGTCCAAACATGGACCGCGCCCGCCGCTCGGAGCGGCGGCGGCCGGACCGGGGAGGGGGGAAACGGGGCACCCGACGCATGAGCCTCCAGCACGAACTGCGCAAGCGCCGCCCCTTCGACTCCCCCGCCGAGGAGGCGTACCTCAACCTCCTCCGCACCGTCAGCGTCCTCGGAGCGCCGTTCGCCGCCATCTTCCGCGCCCACGGCCTCTCCGAGTCGACCTATAACGTCCTGCGCATCCTGCGAGGGCACCATCCCCAGGGATTACCCTCGCTCGCCATCGGAGAGCAGATGGTGGCCCGGGTTCCCGACGTCACGCGTCTGGTGGACCGCCTCGTCGCCCGCGGCCTCGCCGAGCGGGTGCGCACGGACCAGGACCGGCGCGTGGTGATCGTGCGGGCCACGCGGGCCGCGCTGGACCTGCTGGCCAAACTGGATAAGCCGCTCGCGGACGTACAGAAGCGCCAACTCGCCCACCTCTCGCCCCGCGAACTGGCCACGCTCAACCGCCTGCTCGTCAAGGCCCGATCACCCCATATGGAGGGGCGGCCCGATGCGCCCCCTCCGCGCGCCCCCCGGCGCCGCGACCCGCTCCGCAGGGGCACGGGAAGAAAAGCCCGTCCGGATTGATTGTTCCAACAAGTATCTCGCACCCCTCCCGGGAGGTCACCCATGAAGGCCACCGTTACCGTCCGGAACACCTTCGCCACGGACCTCGGCCTGTTGCTGGTCCGCCTGATGGTCGGCGCCGTCGGCTTCTTCCACGGCTCGCAGAAACTCTTCAGCCTCTTCGGCGGCGTCGGCATGAAGGAGTTCACCGCCGCCCTCACGAGCATGAACGTCCCCCAGCCGACGCTCTCCGCCTACGCCGCGGCGAGCGCCGAGTTCTTCGGCGGCATCCTGATCGCCGCGGGGCTGATCACGCGCATCGCCGCCCTCCCGTTCGCGTTCACGATGTTCGTCGCCGCGTTCATGGTCCACGGCCACGCCTTCGGCGCGCAGGACAACGGCATGGAGTACCCGCTGACCCTCGGCGTCGTGCTCGTCGCCCTGTTCCTCATGGGCCCCGGCCGCCTGTCGATCGACGCCGTGTACCGCGCACAGCGCGCCCGGGCGAAGCAGGGCCAGGCATAAGCCCCCCCGCGTCGTCCCCGCCGGCCCCGCGGAGCCGGGGCCATCACACCGCTTCGGAGAAGCACCATGATCACCGTCCGCAGAGCCGAGGACCGCGGCCACTTCGACCACGGTTGGCTCGACACCGCCCACACGTTCAGTTTCGGGGAGTACTACGACCCGGAGCACATGGCCTTCCGCGCGCTGCGCGTCATCAACGAGGACGTCGTCGCTCCCGGCCGCGGCTTCGGCGCCCACCCGCACCGCGACATGGAGATCATCACCTACGTCCTCTCCGGCGCGCTGGCTCACAAGGACTCCACCGGCGGCGAGGGGACGATCCGCCCCGGCGAGGTCCAGCGCATGACCGCCGGCAGCGGCATCTTCCACAGCGAGTTCAACGCCTCGCGCACCGATCCGGTCCATCTGCTCCAGATCTGGATCTTCCCCGACCGCAAGGGTCACGAGCCCGGCTACGAGCAGAAGGCCTTCCCCTTCGAGTTCCGCCGCGGGCGGCTGGCGCTGCTCGCTTCGCCCGACGGCGCGGAGGGCTCGCTGCGCATCAACCAGGATGCCCGCCTCTCCTCCGCGCTGCTCGACCGCGGCGGCGTGGTCCGCCACGGGCTGGCCGACGGCCGCCACGCCTGGGTCCAGGTCGCCCGCGGCTCGGGCGCCGTCAACGGCATCGAGGTCAAGGCGGGCGACGGCGTCGCCATCAGCGGCGAGCCCGCCGTCGAACTGACCGCCGCCGAGGACAACACCGACTTCCTCGTCTTCGACCTGGCCTGATCAGCCGCGGATGAACGCAGATCAACACGGATCAGAGGGAAATCAGGCCTCCTCCTCTCTGAGCCGTGTTGATCTGCGTTGATCTGCGGCCAAACTCTTCTGCGTTGATGCCGGCGGCGGCTACTTCGTGCACCGGTAGATGAACGCCGGCGGGATGTTCCGCCACACGACCGGCGAGATCGTCATCGACGAGAACATCCGCCGCGCCTCGCGCCGGAAGTGCCACGCGCCGCGCATCGTCAGCCCGATGTGGTAGCCGAACGTGATGAGCATCCCGCCGGGCTTGAGCGCCCGGTGCGCCGCCGTGAGGATGTCCGTCCGCAGCCGATCGGAGAAACTCGGCCACGGCAGGCCCGAGAGGATGTAGTCCACGCCGCCCTCGCCGTCGATCCCGATCCCCTGCCGGGCGCAGAGCCGGTCCACGTTCGCGGCGTCCTCCTCCAGCACGGTGACGCCCGGGAACTGGTCGCGCACCAGCGCCGCCATCGCCGCGTTGCGCTCGATCGCGAAGAACCGCGTCTGCCGCCCCAGCCGCGGGAGGATCTGCGCCGTGAAGACGCCGGACCCCGGCCCGAACTCGACCACCGCGTCCGCCCGCCCCAGGTCCAGCCCCTCGACCATCCGCCGCGCCAGGTGCACGGAACTGGGGGCCACCGCCCCGATGACCCCCGGCCTGGCGATGAACTCTCGCAGGAACCGACGCTTCACCGCGACCTTGGCGCGGCCGCTCGGCCGCTTCGGGGGGGACTGCTGACTGCTGATCACGCGAACACTCCGTGTGTGCGGGTAGAGCGATATGGGTACGGGTGCTGGGGCTGAAAGGCACGGATACCCAGCGCGCCAGTCTAGGAGATCGGCCCGCGGCCCGCTCGCCCCCGAACATCGTGCCGCCACCCGGCCGTCTCAGATCACACCCGCCGCCCAACGAGAGCATCTTTGAAGACACTGTTGACCAGATACACCACCGCCACCGCGGCGACCGCTGCCCAGGAAGAGCACCGGGAACGACCCGCCGGCAAGAAGGCAGGCGACGATGACGATCAGGTCGGCTGGCGCACATTGTTCCGATTCCGGAGCGTGCATGGCCCCGGAGGGGCCAAGGGGTGCAGCCGCGGGTGGAGCGAGCGAAGCGAGCGGAACCCGTGGGTGGGTGAAGGAAGGGAGACGGCCGCTCCGGGGGGCGGAGGAGTGCTCCATGGCGCGGAGTTAAGCGAGCCGACGCGCACTCGAAGAGAGTTGTCGTCGTCGGGCGACTCTCCTTTGCCCCTCCGGGGCAAGGAGAATACACACAATGGACACACTGTTCCGTGTCCCCATCCACGGGTTCCGCTCCACCCGTGGCTACATTCCGCGGCCCCGTTGGGGCCGAAGGCGGGATACGTAGAGCGAGGTGAGATCCATGTGGACCGGAGTATCGCGGCTCAGGTATGAGTGGTCGTGTCTGCGGGTTGGAGTGAGGTCAGGTGGGGGCGCGGGGGTGGTCGGTGGGGCGGCGGGGCTGGGGGTTGTGGGTGCGCCGGTTGCGCTTGCTCGTGGTGTCGGCGTCGGCCGGTCGGGACTTCGCGTCGATCGTGAGGACGACCTCGCGGACGGTGGACTCGCGGCCCGGGGTTGGGTTGGGAGCGGTGGAATGGGACTGGTGGGACTGATGGGACGAATGGGACTGATGAGCGGGTGTTTGGGCGTGCGGTGAGTCGGTGAAGGAAGGAGAGTCGGGCGAGGGGGAGACTCGGGGATGTGCTTCGCAGGGCCCTTCGGGCGTCGCCGTAGAGGGAGGAGAGGAAGGGAGGTGGGAAGAGGGCTCATCCCCGGCGTGACGGCGTCCTTCGCCGGGGCGGTAGCGGGGGTGCTCGATGGTGAAGCCCATGGAGCGGAGTTCGGCGATGACCTCGTCGAGGTCGGGTTCGTCCTGCTCTGATGCGCGGGGTGGCGGTTGCCACGAGGAGACCCGGCCGTGTGCTTCGCAGCGCCCTTGGGGCGTCGGCGTAGAGGGAGCAGAAGAAGGCGAAGAGGTTGGAGAAGCCTCATCCCCGGCGTGACTGCTGGGGCGCGGGCGGCGCTCGGGGGTGGGGCCGCCGGTGAAGCGGGCCAGGCGGACCAGCAGGGCGCAGGCCTTGCGGGCGGTCTCACGGGCTCGCGTGCGCTGCTCCAGGTGGCGGAGGCTGCGGGGGTTGAGCGGGACGTGGTCCAGTTCGCCCTGGGCGTCGCGGACGACCTCCACCAGCGTCTGGGCCACCGCCGGCAGGGCGTCGGCGACGCGCAGGCGCGTGATCGTCGCGAAGGCGCCCTCGATGGCCCGGATCTTGGGGACCACGTCAGGGCGGGTCAGCCACAGGGCCAGGGCCTGGAAGGTGGTGTTGTGGCGTTCGGCGACGCCGGCCAGGGTCATGTCGGGGTCGGCCAGGCAGTCGAGGATGTCGGCGACCTGGCGGTCGTCGGCGGGGGTGAAGAC
>CALAFV010000414.1 GCA_937891445.1 uncultured Phycisphaerales bacterium
GGGTGGGGGTTGGCGTCGGCGGGGTTCGTGCTGGCGTGGGGGGCGTGGGGGACGGGGACGGTGGACCAGATCCTGCGGCGGACGCAGTCGGGGGCGACGTTCTGGACGATCGCGATCGAGGGGGCGCTGATGGGGGTTCTGGGGCTGGTGTCGGCGGTGGTTATCCTCGCCGCGGGGCGGCGGCACGCGGCCGATGCGGCGGAATCGGCGACGCCGCGTGCTTCGCAGGCGGGGTTCGTCGGCCGGGTTGTCGAGGAGGTGACCGGCTTGGGGGCGGCGCTGGTGGGGCGGGGGCGCGATGCGGACGATGGGGAGTCGCCGAGCGCGGGGGCGGTGCTGCTGTCGCTGGTGATTGCGCTGGCCGCGGGGGCGGTTGGGGCGTGGCTCGTCGCGGTTGAGGCGCTCAAGGGGCAGACGTTCGCGGCGGCGGCGGTGGCGGGCATCGTGGCGGCGGCGATCGGGCGCGTGACGACGGAACGTTCGCCGGCGACGCTGTACGTCCTGGTCGCGGCGCTGCTGGCGGTCGCGTCGCCGATCGCGGCGGCGGTGATGTACCCGGGTGCGGAGGGGGCGGTCCGCGCGGCGTACGCGAGCAACCTGATCCCGGTGGCACGCATCCTGCCGCTGGACTGGATCGCGGGTGGGCTGGTGGGGGTCCCGATCGGCCTGTCGTGGGCGGCGTCGATGACGGAGCGGCACGTGCCCGAGCACGCCTGACCGCGGGGCCGGCTCGGCCCATACGATGCGGCTGGGCCGAGGGGGTAATGGGGGGGCAGCCCGGGGGGCGGCGTGGGGCGGGGAATGACATGAGAGGGGGAAGACATTGGGAGGGGGAACACACCCGGCCCCCGGAGTTTTTTCAGTGCCAGATCCCCGTCCGACCGCTTCCTCGCCGGCCGCCGCACCCGTGATCGACGCCGCGTCCGTTCCCGCCGCCGACGGCCCGGCCGCTGGGCCGATCCCCGACGTGCAGGGGTCGCGCGACACGCGCCGGATCCCGATCGACAAGGTCGGGGTGAAGGACGTGACGTACCCGATCACGCTGCGGAGCCAGTGCGGGGGTGACCAGACGACGGTCGCGTCGATCAACATGTACGTGTCGCTGCCCCACTACCAGAAGGGGACGCACATGAGCCGGTTCCTCGAGGTGCTCAACGAGCACTCGGGGCCGATCACGCCGGGGGACATCCCGGAGATCACGGAGCGGATCCGGCAGCGGCTGGGGGCGGCGGACGCGCACTTCGAGGCGAGTTTCACCTACTTCATCCGCAAGCACGCCCCGGTGACGGGGATGCCGGGGATGATGGATTACAAGGTGAGTTTCGCGTGCTCGAGCGGGGCGACGAAGGACTTCGTGATGACGGTCAAGGCGCCGGCGACGAGCCTGTGCCCGTGCTCGAAGGAGATCTCGCGGTACGGGGCGCACAACCAGCGGTGCCTGATCGAGGCGAGCATCCGCTTTGAGGGGATGGTGTGGATCGAGGAACTCGTGCGGATCATGGAGTCCTCGGCCTCGATGGAGTTGTTCGCGGTGCTCAAGCGCCCGGACGAGAAGCACGTGACCGAGGCGGCGTACGAGAATCCCAAGTTTGTGGAGGATATCGTGCGCGACCTGGCGATGGCGCTGGACCGCGAGGAGCGCATCACGTGGTACTCGATCAACTCGGAGAACTTCGAGTCGATCCATAATCACAACGCGTATGCGCAGATCACGCGGGATAAGAGGAAGGGGTGAGCGGCGGGGGCTGGGGAATGGGCAATGGAAGAGC
>CALAFV010000415.1 GCA_937891445.1 uncultured Phycisphaerales bacterium
GGCGGGGGCCACGCTGGAGGAGAAGGTGTCGTCTGGGCGCATCGCTTTGCCCGCAGAGCCCAACATGCCCCTCATCAACGAGTGGCTGTGCCAGGCGCACCGCCGTCATTGGGGGTGGTGAGCGTGAGGCGCAACACGCCGTGGACGGTCCGCGTCGAGGACGGCCACTCCGGGCAGAGCGTCGAGGTCTGGCTCAGCGACCGCTGGTTCGCCGACGCCGAGGATCTCGACGACGCCGAGGACATCCTCATCGGCCAGCGAGCCTCGTCCTACGTGCTCGACGAGAATGGCTACACCTCGGAGCGCACGCTGTGAGCGCCCCGGCCCTGGCACGGATCCCCCAGGGAGGGGTGTGCGCGAGCGGCAGGTACAACGCCGACCTGTGGTCCTCGACCCTCAAGGACGAGGTCCGCTTCGCGAAGGCCGTCTGCGCACGCTGTCCCGTGCGCGCCGAGTGCGCGACCGTCGCGATCGAGACCGGCCAGGACTTCGGGGTGTGGGGCGGGCTCGACATGGCCGAGGACGCTCGCGCGATACGGCGCGCTCGGCGCAAGGGGGCCAGGACGGCATGAGCGAGCCGGACCTCCAGGCCGTCTGCGACCTCGTCGCGACCTGGCAGATGGAGCGCGAGGAGGAAGCGCGCACCGTGGTGTGCACGACCGACACCGCAGCGCTCCTTCGAGGGAGGATCTCGCTGCCCGACTGGATCAAGATCGAGACCAACGACGCGCTCGACTCGGGCCAGGTCTACCTCATCGACGAGGGAGCGATCCGGGCGGCCATGAACGAGGCCGAGCAGACGTTCCGTCACCGGCTGCTGCCCGACGGAATCATCTCCTGGAAGGGCCCTTCGGACGACTGAGCCTGCCCGACCCGGCCCGTCACCGCCCGAAGGGGTGGAAGACGACTCACGGGAGGACTGGTGGCTCTCACCAAGAACGCCTCGTTCCAGGTGCTCTCGGCGGCCTACGGCGGCACGTCGCAGTACCGCGCGATGATGCGTCGCACGGGGCACCGCTGGAATCCGCAGTTCACGCCGCGCGAGGGATACCTCTACGTTCGCTCGCGCGCGATCTCCAGCCGCGTCAACGACAACTTCGACGCCTGGCCGCCCGAGGAGTTGCGCGCCGCCTACAAGACCTTCATCGGCAAGCCGGTCTTCGTCAACCACCACAACTCCGACCACCGGCGCGCTCGCGGCGTCATCGTCGACGCCGCGCTGCACGAGGACGTCAACCCCGACGGCACGCCCGACACGTGGGTCGAGGTCCTCATGGAGGTCGACGCCGTCAAGTTCCCGAAGTTGGCCGAGGCGATCGTCAAGGGCCACATCGCGCGCACCTCGATGGGGGCCGACGTCGGCTACAGCGAGTGCTCGTTCTGCGGCAACAAGGCGGAGACGGTCTCGGACTACTGCGACCACGTCAAGCGCCTCAAGGGCAAGCGGATCTTCCGCACGAACGCCTCGACGGGCAAGCAGGAGGGCATCCTGTGCTACGAGATCTGCCGCAAGATCTCGTTCTTCGAGAACTCCCTGCTCGTCGAGGACCCGGCCGACCCGAGCGCCTACGTGCTCGGAGTGGACACGCGCGGCGTCGAGTCCCTCGGGCTCGCCAAGGCTGCGAGCAAGGCGACGCCCGTGCGCGCGACGGCGAAGGACTGGAGCGGATGGACCATCGGGGGCCAGCCCTACTCCCCGGGGCGGTGGATCGAGGTCAAGCCCGGCACGTGGGTGAAGGACGCGGACCGTTCGCAGATCCCTTCCCGGATGCTCGTCATCGAGCAGGATGGCGGGACCTGGGAGTGGGAGGTCTCGGTCAGGACCCACATCGGTGCCCCGCACGAGGGGAAGAACCCCAAGGGCAAGGCCAAGAGCCTGGCTGATGCGCAGGCGCGAGCCGAGGCGTCCATCGCCAGGAGCAACGAGTTCTTCCAGCGCTACCAGGAGCGGATGCAGAGCAAGATGGCCGGGGCCACCGAGTTCGGCCAGGTTGCGAGCAAGAAGTCCTCCGCTCGCTACACCGAGCAGGGACACCCCCTGTGTGACTTCTGCGACCGTCCGGCGAACCACTGGACCGCGCTTCCCAGGAGCGACGGGGGCACGTTCCCGAAGACGTACCGCTGCCAGGCTCACGGGAACACCACTATCTCGAACGAGATGAGCGGGGCGGTCACGAAGAAGGATCTCGCCCCAGGAGCGACGAAAGTCGAGTTCATCAGTTCCGCAGCGGGTGTGCGAGCACCCCAGTTCGAGGAGGTGGTCCGTATCTCCGGACAGACCCCGAGTAGGGCCCGGCGGTCGTCCGGTCGGCGGGTGATGGCTCGTCGCACGGCGAAGGACATCTCCTTCGACGGCGGCAGCGACGTCGTGGCTCCTGCCAAGATCGACACCCTGCGCGACGAGGCCTGCCCGATCTGCGGGGAGGACTCCGAGACCGTCTGGACCGGCGAGCAGTGCTCGGTGTGCGGCTTCATCATGCCGCCCTCCGAGTTCGCCGACCCCGACCTGTCCAAGGCTCAGCAGGTAGACCTGCGAGGGCACGAGGACGACCTGGAGGCCGAGCAGGGCGGCACCCGGTCCTTGAAGTGCGACTCGTGCGGTGCGACCTTCAACGGGAACACCAGGCAGGCGCGGCTCGCCTTCGCGCTGCACCCCGACAACCAGGAGGACCCCCTCGATGACGAGGACGCGGGCGACGACCTGGTTCCTGGGGAGAACTGCCCCGAGTGCGGCGAGGGCACCCTCGTCGCGCTGGAGGGCACTGAGCCTGCCGAAGAGGGGCAGGCACCGCCCGAAGGGGTGGACGAGGACGGCTTCGCACCGGCGGGGTCGGCCAAGGCCTCCGGAGACGGAGAGAGCAAGACCTCGCGGCGAGCGTCGCGAAGGACGCAGAAGGAGCAGAGTATGCGACCCGCACTCGCAGCAGTCCAGGAGCAGCAGCAGATCATCCAGCGCCAGGCCCGCCGCCTCTCGGCACTCCAGGGCATCGTGAGCCGCGTCGTGGCCGTCGCGGGCATGAGCGACGACCCCACGGTGCGCCGCCTCATGCGCATCGCCGAGGAGAACCCCGCCAACGCTGGCTGGGCGATCGACGACGAGCCCGCGCCCGAGGCCCCTGCCGTCACCACCGAGGAGGCGCTCTCGCCTGCGGGC
>CALAFV010000416.1 GCA_937891445.1 uncultured Phycisphaerales bacterium
GCAGGAGCGCCTCGACCACGTCCGGGCCGCCGCGGCGGCGCTGGCCGCCATGGGTTTCACAGAGGTGCACGACCTGCTCAGCGACCCGGACCTCGGCCCGGCGCTCGCCGCGCTCCAGCGCCGGGGCGAACTGCCGCTGCGCGTCCGCCTCTACGTCGCCATCGACCACCTCGAAGCCGTCGCGGCGGGCCGCGCGGCGTGGGAGAGCGACCAGATCCGCCTCGCCGGCGGCAAACTCTTCGCCGACGGCACGCTCAATAGCCGCACCGCGGCCATGCTCCACCCGTACCGCGACCCGTTGCCCGACTACCCGTGCGGCCGTGCGCTGCTCGACAGTGAGCAGATCGCCGCCGCGGCCGCCGCCGCGCGGCGTCTCGGTCTGGGCCTCGCGGTGCACGCGATCGGCGATGCGGCCGTGCGGACCACGCTCGACGGGTACGAACAGGCCCTGCGGGAGACGCCCCATGCGGACCATCTCCCGCCCCTGCGGATCGAGCACTGCGAACTCATCGACGCGGCGGACGTCCCCCGCTTCGCCCGTCTCGGCGTGGTGTGCAGCGTCCAGCCGTGCCACCTCCTGACGGACATCGAGGTTCTCACACGCGCGCTCCCTGATCGTCTCGACCGCGTTCTGCCGCTGCGCGAACTGATGGATAGTGGGTGCGTGCCGGGCGGCAATGGCGGGCGCGCGGGGGAAGGGGCGCTCTGGTTCGGGTCCGATGTCCCGATCGTGCGCGCGGACCCGGAGGACAGCATCCTCGCCGCCACCGCGCGTCGGCGAACCGACATGCCCGACGCCGCCGCCATCGCCCCGCGCCAGCGCATCACGCAAGCCGAGGCGTGGGCGGCGTTTGCGATCGCGGAGTGACCGCCCCTCCCGCCCGATACGATCAGCCGAGCGCGGACGACGCGATCGTCCGCCAAGCCCCCGCAAAGGAGTTCCGGCCGCGATGAGCAAGCCCCTGGTCGTCGTCACGCGCGAGGTTCCCGGCGCCGTGGACATCCCCGGCGCCGAAGTGCGTCTGGGTCCGGCGGGGTTCCTCGCCCGGGAGCGACTGCTGGAGATGGTGCGCGGCGCGGCCGTGATCATCTCGATGTTCCACGATCGCGTCGATGCCGCCTTGCTCGACGCCGCGGGCCCCCAACTGAGGGGGATCGTCAACTTCGCCGTCGGCTACGACAACATCGACGTCGCGGAGTGCCGCCGCCGCGGCATCGCCGTCGCCAACACGCCCGACGCCGTGACCGAGGGGACCGCGAACATGGCGTGGGCCCTGATCCTGGCTGTGGCGCGGCGGGTGCTCGAGGGTGATGCGTACGTCCGCTCGGGGCGTTTCGCGGCCGAGGGGCCGCTGCCGATCACCGCCTTTCTCGGCATGCACCTGACGGGTCAGAACCTGCTCATCGTCGGCGCGGGGCGGATCGGCAAGGCGACGGCGCTGCGCGGCCTGGCCTTCGGGATGCGGATTCTCTACACGTCGCGCACCCGCAAGGTGGACTACGAACTGGCCCCGCTGGCCGCGCGGCGCGTGGACCTGGACGAAGGCCTGGCGATGGCGGACGTGGTCAGCGTCCACACGCCGCTGACGCCGCAGACCCGCCACCTGATCGACGCGCGGCGGCTGGCGCTGCTCAAGCCGACGGCGATCATCGTCAACACCGCGCGCGGGCCGGTCATCGACGAAGCGGCGCTGGTGGAGGCCCTGCGGGCCCGCCGCATCTGGGGCGCGGGGCTCGATGTCTTCGAGGACGAGCCGCGGACCCACCCCGGCCTGGCGGAACTGGACAACGTCGTCATGACGCCGCACATCGGCTCGGCCGAGCGGCGCTGGCGCGAGGTGATGACGGAGATGGTCAGCGAGAACGCGCGGGCGATCCTGGAGGGGAGGACGCCGCCGAATGCGGTGGGGGGGTAGGAGGTTGGGTCGGTCCGCGGGCGCTGTAAGATGTTCGCATGAAGGTGCATCTGCCGAAGGACTTGGAGTCGGCGCTGCGGGCCATGGTTGCCTCCGGGCGGTATCCGACCGAGAGCGAAGCCGTGGCGGCCGCAGTGCGGCTCCTCCAGGACCGAGAACTTCTCCGTGAGGCTCGCCTGCGCGAGATTCGGGAGTCGATCCGGGAAGGGGATGCGTCCGCGGAAACCGGCGGCTGGCTTGAGGGAGGCGAGGTCTTTGCCTGGGTGAGCGCGGAAGGCCGCAAGCGTCTGTCCGCGGAGCGTCGCAGGCGCAAGCGGGCATGAAGCAGCCGCATTTTTCGCCTCGGGCGAGGCTCGACCTGCTTGAACTCTGGCTCCGGATCGCGGAGGCGAGCAGCGTGGAGCGGGCCGACGCTTACCTCGGTCAACTGCAACAGGTCTGCAGCCGACTCGCCGAGAACCCCGGACTTGGACGCCCGCGTGGACAATGGGGGCGCGGGGTGCGGTCGGTCTCCTTCGGCAACTACCTCATTCTCTATCGGGTGATCGGTCGCCGCGTACGGATCACGCGCGTGGTCCACGGCGCCCGCGACCTGGACGAACTCTTCGACCAGTAGCGGCTCGCGGGTGCCTACGACAAAGTTGGTGGGCTGAGCTCCCGCTGAGGGTGGCTTTGCCCCCTCCCGTCGCGGCTATACCATACTCCGTACGCCTGCCCCGCCCCGTTCCCGGAGGCCACCCCATGCGTGCCGACATCAACTACAACAACATCATCGACTCCGAAGAGGCCCGCCTGGCCCAGGCCGCGGCCGACCACGCCCCCAACCTTCCTTCGGACCAGATCGATCCCAACAAGTTCTACATCACCCAGGCTTACCACAAGTACACGCAGGACAACCACGAGGTCTGGCGCGACCTCTACGACCGCCGCTGGACCGTCCTCGAGCAGCAGGTCTCCCGCACCTTCATCAGCGGCCTGAAGGCCATCAACCTCACCCGCGACCGCATCCCGCTGCTCTTCGACACCACCCTCGAGCAGGACATCACCGTCGCTGGCGGCCAGGTCATCCCGGCCGGCACTCATCTCAACGGCATCAACGGCTACCTCAAGAAACTCACCGGCTGGTCCAGTTACGGCGTCCCCGGCTACCTGCCGCAGAAGGCCTTCTTCGCCTGCCTCGCCCGGCGCCAGTTCCCCACGACCGTCCTGATCCGCCCGCGCGAGGTGATGGACTACCTCCCCGAGCCGGACATCTTCCACGACGTCTTCGGCCACGTCCCGCTGCACGCCGACCCGGTCTTCGCCGACTTCCTCCAGACCTACGGCAAGGCCGCGCTGATGTGCGAGGACCCGTACCACATCGAGCGTCTCGGCCGCCTCTTCTGGTTCACCGTCGAGTTCGGCCTCATCAAGGAGGACGGGCGGCTGAAGATCTACGGCTCCGGCCTGGTCTCCAGCCACGGCGAGAGCAAGTGGGCCCTGGAGGGCGACCCCGAAACCGGCAAGCAGCCCGAGCGCCGCCCCTTCGACCTCGAACAGGTCTGCGACACGTCCTTCGAGATCGACCACTACCAGCCGATCTACTACGTGCTGGAGTCCTTCGAGCAACTCCGCGACGCGATGAACGAGTACGCCGAGCGGGTGCTGGGCGAGGGAGCGGTGGCCGGCGCGGCCCGCTGATGGCCGAAGACTCGGGGCCCGTCGCCCGGGAGACAAAGCGGCGCCCGGGGCCGCGCTGGTCCCGACTGCTCCAGCACGCCGTCACCATCTTCGTGCACCTCTCAAGCCGGGTCGGCGAATCCCGGCCGACACCGCGGTCCATGCGCGTCGCCTCGCTGTGGGGGGGGTCGGCGCGGTGATCACCCGGTTGCCGATGCGTTGATCCACGATGATCCGGCTCGCGCGTGGCGGCGACGAC
>CALAFV010000417.1 GCA_937891445.1 uncultured Phycisphaerales bacterium
GGCCAGATCGCCGCCGGCGTGGCCCACGAGATCAACCAGCCCCTGGCCGCGATCGCCAACTACACGCAGGCCGCGTACCTCCGCCTCTCGCGCGAGGGCGGCTGCCCCGCGGGCGTGCTCGACCACCTCCGCGCCGCCGACGCCGAGGCCCGGCGGGCCGGCTCGATCGTCCGCAGCCTCGCGGCTTTCGTCCGCAAGCGCGAGTGCAAGCGCCGCCCCACATCCCTGGGCGAACTCGTCCGCCAGTGCGAGGGGCTCATCCAGGCCGCCGCCGCGACCGCCCATACCCCCGTGGTCATCGATATTGACGACGGCGACGAGCCCGTCCTGGCCGACGCGGTACAGGTCCAGCAGGTGATCCTCAACCTCGTCAAGAACGCCGCGGAGGCCAGCGAGTCCGCCACCGCCGCCGGTTGCGGCCCGCGCCCCATCGTGCTGCGCGTCAGCCGTCCCGGCCCCGGCGAGGTCGAACTGGCCGTGACCGACTGCGGCTGCGGGCTCCCGCCCGCCGCGCCCGACCGCGTCTTCTCCCCGTTCTTCACGACCAAGCCCCACGGCATGGGCCTTGGCCTCACGATCTGCAGGTCGATCATCGAGGCGCACGGCGGCCGTTTGTGGGGCGAGAACAACCCGCCCCCGGCCTCCGGCGCAACGTTCCGGTTCCGTCTGCCTCTTTCGCAGGGAGACCAGAGCTATGACGGCTGAGCCAACCGTGTTCCTCATCGACGACGACGCCGCCGTGCGCGACTCGCTCCGCGCCCTGCTTTCGTCTGTCGGCGTACCCGTCAAGACCTTCGCCTCGGCGGAGGAGTACCTGGCCGCGATGGACCCGGAGGCTCCCGGGTGCGTTGTGCTCGACGTGCGCATGCCCGGCGCCGGCGGCCTGGGCCTGCAGCGCCGGCTCGTCGATCTCGGCGTCACCACGCCGATCATCTTCATCACCGCCTTCGCCGAGGTCGGCGCCGCCGTCGGCGCCATGAAGAGCGGCGCGGTGGACTTCCTCGAGAAGCCCTGCAGCAACGAACTCCTCCTCGAGCGCATCCGCGAGGCCTTCGAGAAGGACGGCCGCATGCGCTCCGAGCGCAAGATCCGCGAAGACGCCCGCCGCCGCGTCGCCAACCTCTCGCGCCGCGAGCGCGAGGTGCTCGACCTTATCCTCGCCGGCCGGCGCACGAAGCAGATCGCCGCCGAACTCTTCCGCACCGAGAAGACGATCGAGTTCCACCGCCGCAACATCATGCGGAAGACCGGCGCCAAGTCCGTCGTCGAACTCGCCCGCCTCGCCGAGGCGGCGCGCGAGACCCCCCTTGCCCCGCCGCCGGAGGTCACCGTCGCCGCCGGGGGTGGCAACGGTGTCCGCGCCGGCGCACGCTGACCCGTAGGCGGCCCGGCCCGTCTCCATCTGGTAAAGTGACCGGATGCCGAGGTGTCCCCTGCCCGCCCGCGCCCGGTCTATCGCCGCCCTCGCGGTGCTCGTCTGCGCTGCGCTGGGGTTGCTCTCCTGTGCTCCCGTCTACATCACGGCAGGGCTGAGCGTCGCCCAGGTCGGCACGGCCGCGTTCATCAACGGCCAACTCGTCTCCGCGCGCCAGGCCCCCATCGAGGAGGTCTGGGCGGCCGCCGTCGGCGCCCTGGAGGAACTCGAGTTCGACATCCGCACCCTCCGCCCGCCCGACTCTCCCGACAGTTGCGGCCGCAGCGCCTACGTCATGGCCAAGGACGAGGGCGGCCCGCAGGTCAAGATCAGGCTCGAACGCGCCAGCGAAGCCGTCACCCGCATCCGCATCCGCATCAACATCTTCGGCGATCAGGCCCTGGCACGCCTGGTCCTCTCACGGATCGACGCGCGGCTCCCCACCTCCACCGCGCCCCCGCCGGTGGACCCCATCGACCCGCCCCAGTTCTGACCGCGGCCCCGCCTCAGCGGATCTCCCCCGCCCCCAGCGCGTACTTCACGATGCACCGCAGCGCCGACACTCCGTCGCGCCACGTGATCTTCTTCCCTTCCTCGTACGTCCGCCCCGCATAACTCACCGGCACCTCGTACACGCGCAGCGGCCGCCACCCGCCCCCGTCGCCTTCCTCCCGCCGCAGGCGGATCCGCGACAGTTTCGCCACGATCTCCGGCTCGACCCCGAACCGCTCCTCCCGCAGATCAAGCCGCTCGGCCACCTCGCGCCGCATCGCCTTCAGGCAGCACTCGATGTCCGTGAGGTTCAGGTTCGTCAGCATGTTCGAGCACAGCGTGATGAAGTGGTTCGCCACCGAGTGCCAGAAATACAGCACGCGGTGCGTCTCCCCGAGGAACCGCGACCCCAGCACCGCGTCCGCCCGCCCGTCGAGGATCGGCGCCAGCAGCCTCCTGTGATCGCGAGGGTCGTACTCCAGGTCCGCGTCGTGGATGAGCACCACGTCCGCCCCCAGTCGCAGCGCCTCGGCCAGCCCCGAGCGCACCGCCGCCCCCTTGCCCCGGTTGCGCTCGTGCAGCACCACCGCCACGCCTTCGCGCCCGCGCTGCGCCTCCACCAGCGCCCGCGTCCCGTCCGTGGACCCATCATCCACGACCACGATCAACCGCTTCAGCGGCGGCCCCATCCGCCCCTCATCGTCCGGCGGGGCGACCGGCGGCGTCGCCTCCAGCCTCGCCAGCATCCGCGGGAAGAGCGCCGCCTCGTTGTACACCGGGATGATCACCGCGTACGTGCGCACAGCCTCAGAATAACCGCGGCCCCTCCCGCCGTGTGCCGAGCAGGATCCGGCGCTGCGGGCTGGCCAGCCCAAGCCCCGCCACCTCGCCCCGCGTCATCCACTGCCCCCGCCGCGGCCTCGACCGGCCCAGCGACGCCGTCCACACGTCGAAATGCACCGTCCGGTGCGTGGTCTTGTGGACGAACGACTCCATCAACTCGACCCGCCCCGCCGACGCCCCGATGAACGCCGCGACCTCCACGGCAGTGGGGGGGGGGTCCGCCCG
>CALAFV010000418.1 GCA_937891445.1 uncultured Phycisphaerales bacterium
CGAGGAAGACCGGATTCTCCAGGGGCTGATCCGCAGCCTCGAGAAGCGTCAGACGCCGAGCAGCACGGATGGGGCTCGGTAGGTCCGGCTCTCCGCCTGGGCATGCGTCTTGTTCAGGGGCTCGCGGAGTCCGAGGCGAGGGCGATCGTGGAGGTGGTGCGGCGGCATGGGCCGTTCGGGAGCGTCGAGGCGCTGTGGCGGGCGAGCCGCGTGAAGGTGGCGTCGCTGCGTGCGCTGGCCCGTGCGGATGCGTTCGGCTCGATGGGGCTGACGCGACAGCAGGCGCTGTGGCACATCCGCGATCTGCGCGATGAATTACTGCCGTTGTTCGACGAGAGGCACGGAGGCACGAAGGCACGGAGGCACGAAGGGGAGAACCAACCGGTTCCGTTGCCGCCGATTCCTGTGGACCGCCAGGTCGTGTACGACTACGCCGCCACCGGCCTGTCCCTCAAGGCCCATCCGCTGTCGTTCATCCGCGACCGGCTCGCCGCGCTGGGGGTGACGCCCAACGTGCAACTCCGCGACGAGGCTCTTCAGCCAAACGGCTCGCTTATCACCGTCGCCGGCATCGTGCTCGTGCGCCAGCGTCCCTCGACCGCTTCGGGCATCGTCTTCGCCACGATCGAGGACGAGACCGGCGTCGCCAACCTCATCATCCGGCCGCACATCTACGACCGATACCGCAAGGCCGCCAGGCACGCGGTCGTGCTCATCGCCCGAGGGTTCGTCGAGCGGCAGGGGGAGGTCGTGCACATCATGGTCCGGTCGCTGGAGGACGCGGGGGATCTGCTCCAGGGCCTGGACGCGGCGTCGCGCGACTTCCACTGATGCCGTCCTGCTATGCTCCTCGCCGCATGCACAACGACGACACGCTCCTCAACCTCGTCCCCGAGTGGCGCCCCGGTCCCGAGCGCCATATCGCCAGCACCCGCATCCTCGAGGTCCGGGCCAAGCAGTGGACCAGCCCGAGCAACCCCGCCCGCGCGGGGGAGTTCGTGTACTTCGACGCCCCGGCGTGGGTGAACGTCATCGCGCTGACGCCGCGGCGGGAGGTCGTGCTGATCGAGCAGTTCCGCCACGCGCTGGGGAAGGTGACGCTCGAACTCCCCGGCGGCATGGTTGATCCCGGCGAGCCGCCGGAGACCGCGATCGTCCGCGAGTTGGCCGAGGAGACCGGCTACGCGGGCGCGTGGCGCGGCATCATCGGCTCGGCCAGCGCCAACCCGGCGCTGCTGAACAACTGGTGCCACACGGGCCTGGTGACCGACGCCGAGCGCACGGCCGACCTGCGTCTGGACGAGAACGAGGAGATCGCCGTGCGGCTGGTCCCGCTGGCGCGGATCCCCGACCTGATCCGCTCGGGCCTGATCCACCACTCGCTGGTCATCGCGGCGTTCCACTATCTGAGCCTGTCGCCGTGGGCCGCGGATGAACACCGGTAGGCGAGGATCGGCCAAAGCCATTGGGCCGCAGATCAACACGGATCAGACAAAGAAGGAGTTCTCTTCTCCTCTCATACATATCCGTGTTGATCAGTGTCTATCTGTGGCTCTCTTATCTGCGTGCATCTGCGTTCATCTGCGGCTAAGCAGGAGCCGGCGCAGCATCCTTCAACTCGGCCTCGACTCGTACCTGGCCGTTCCAGCGGTTGAGTTTGGGTTCGATCACCGCGTCCATCGGCATGCCGGCGGTGAGGACGCCCAGCCGCTCGCCCCAGCCCCAGGCCACGAGTCTGAGCAGGCCATTGCCGAACTGCTCGCGGCCGCGCGGGCGAACCGTGACCTGAAGGTGCTTGCCGTGGGCTCCGAGCAGACGCGGGGCGAAGGCGACCTGGAGGCCCGGCACGAGCAGGCGCACCGGCGGGTTGTCGCGTCCGAACGGCGCC
>CALAFV010000419.1 GCA_937891445.1 uncultured Phycisphaerales bacterium
GCGTTATCACGACTCAAGCGCGGCCAGTTCGCTGTCGGGGATGTCGAAGTTGGCGTAGACCTTCTGGACGTCGTCGTTGTCCTCGAGGGCCTCGACGAGTTTGAGGACGCTGCGGGCGGTGTCGCCGGTGACCTGGACGGTGGTCGTCGGGATGTTGTCGAGGCGGGCGTCGGTCACGGTGAGGCCGGCTTTCTCGAGCGCATCGCGGACGGCGTGCAGCGCCGTCGGGGCGGTGTAGACCTGCCAGTCGCCGGATGACTCCGCATCGCCCTCGGGGGGCTTGACGTCCTCGGCGCCGGCCTCGAGGGCGGCCTCCATCAGTTTGTCTTCCGGGGTGCTGGCCGGAAGCGTGATGACGCCCTTGAGCGCGAACATGTACGAGACGCAGCCGGTGGTGCCGAGATTGCCGCCGTACTTGCTGAAGGCGTTGCGGACCTCGACGGCGGTGCGGGTGCGGTTGTTCGTCAGGGCCTCGACGACGATGGCGACGCCGCCGGCGCCGTACCCCTCGTAGCGGATGGATTCCCAGTCCTCGCCGCCGATCTCGCCGACGCCCTTCTTGATGTTGCGCTCGATCGTCTCCCGCGGCATGTTGGCGTAGCGGGCTTCGTCGATGGCGTAGCGCAGGGCGAGGTTGGTCTCAGGGTCGGGGCCGCCGTTCTTGGCCGCGACCATGATGGCCTTGGCGCACTTGCTCCAGAGTTTGCCGCGCTTGGCGTCGGCGGCGGCCTTGCGGTGCTTGATGTTGTGCCACTTGCTGTGTCCGGCCACAGGTGGGAACTCCTGCGAAGCGATGTTGGGGGAGGGAGACGACGATCGAGGCGAAAGAAAAGAGGGGAAAGCGGGGTGAAGAGGTTAGGAGCCGGGTTCGGGATCGTCAGGGTTCGGCGGGCGAGGCTCCTGCACGTCGGGCTTCGCCGGCGCCGCGACGGGCATGGTGGGGACCTCGAGGCCCTCGACGGGGACGACGGCGGGCCTCTGGCCGCGGAGGGCCGTGAGTTGCTTGTCGCGGAGGGCGGTGGCCAGCGCCTGGAAGCGGCGGATCTCGGTGGCGACGCCGGGCTGGCCGCGGAGGCTGCGGAGGGCGGCGAGGTACTGCTGGGCGGTGTCCCCGGCGGCGCGCCAGGCTCGGAGGGCCTCGTCGAACTGGCCGCTCATCCAGAGCGCGTCGCCGAGATGGTCCATCGCGACGACGCTCGGGGGATCGCCGCCGCGCTCGATCGAGCGGCGGAGGAGCGTGACGGCGCCCTCGCGTAGCGGGTCGTCGGGCGTGGCGCCGGGCTCGTCGTCGAGCATGCCGCGGCGGTAGCGGAGCCAGCCGATGGAGTCGAGGATGTGGGCCTCGTCGGGGAGGAGTTCGTAGGCGGTCTCCAGCAGGGCGGCGACGCGGTCGGTCGGGCCGTCGCGCTCCAGGAGCGTGTAGCCGAGGTTGTTGCAGGCCCAGCCGTGGCGCGGGTCGCGCTGGAGGCAGGCTTCGTAGAGGGCGATAGCGGTGGCGTCGCGGCCGGCGGTGGTGGCCTCGATGCCGAGGCGGTAGGCGAGTTGGGCCGGGGTGTCGGGGGTGTTGTCGTCGCTGTCGGCCCGGGCGTCGGCGCGGATGGCGGCGAGCACGTGCGAGACCAGGCCGGCGGACTCGATCGCTTCGAGTGCGGCGATCGCGTCGGCGGGCTCGCCGACCTGGGCGGCGAGATGCGCCCAGAGCGTGTGCAGGTCGGGGCTCGGGGGATCGGTGACGGCGGCGCCCTGCTGGACGACCTGGAGCGCCAGGACGCGGTCGGTCGCGGCGAGGTACGCGGCGGCTTCGCCGTAGAAGATCCTCGCGGCGCTGGGGTGCTCCGCGACGGCGTTGGCGAGCGCGGCCTTGATCGCGTCGGCGTCGAGTTTCTGCTCGGTGAGCAGGATCATCAGCAGCGCGCCGTGGACGATGTGGGGGCTGGGGTGGGAGACGGCGATGAGGGCTTCGGCGATGGCGCGGGCAGCGGCCCGCTCGTCGGCGTCGCGCGAGGGGGCGGTCTCGCGGCAGATGCGCTCGACGGCGGGAGCGAGGGCGCGGACCTGCGCGGGGGTGAGCAGGGCGCCGGCGGGGAGGCGCTTGAGCGCATCGGCGGCGGCGGGGACGTCGCCTTCGCCCAGGGCTCGCCACGCGGTTTCCACAAGTGTGGGGATGGCGTCGGGGGTTCGGGCAAGGCGCGCGGCGGTCAGGGCCTCGGCTTCGGCGAGGCGGCCGGCGCGGCGGAGGGTCTCGGCCAGTTCGATCGCGACCTCGCGCGGACCGCCGTCGGGATCGAGCGCGGCGCGGAGCGTGGCCTCGGCGGTTTCGCTGTCGCCGGCGGCGCGCTGGGCGGCGGCGAGAGCAACGGCGGCAGAGATGCGCCGCGGGGTCTGCTCGAGCAACGGGCGGAGGCGCTTCTCCGCCTCCTGAGCCAGGGGAGCCGCGGCGCTGGGCGTGGGGGGAGCGTGGTCGCGCCAGGCGGAGGCGAGGAGTTCCAGCGGGTCGTCGTCAAGCGGGTCCTGCTCGGCGAGGGTGAGCAGTTCGGCCTGCGCAAGGCCGAGGCGGCCGGTGGCGGCGAACTCCTCAGCGCGGAGCATGCGAAGGGCACGGCCAGCGGGGACGGCGGCGCGCAGGGCGCGGACGAGTTCGCCGAGTTTGGCTTCGTCGGGGATGCCGCCGTCGCCCTTGTGCATGCGGAGCAGCGGGATGTAGGCGAGTTCCTGAGTGGGGTCGGTTTCGATGATGGCGCGGAGGAGACGCTCGGCGTCTTCGTAGCGCTCGAGGGCGATAGCGAGTTCGGCGGCGAGGAGGGCGGCTCGCTGGGCGCGGGCCGAGCCGGGCTGGTCGGGTTGCTCGGCCGCGGCGCTGGCGGCGTCGAAGGCCTCGGGGAGGCGCTGGGCGGCGGCCAGAGCGCGGGCGAGGGCGAGCGG
>CALAFV010000420.1 GCA_937891445.1 uncultured Phycisphaerales bacterium
GCCCGAGAGCGGCAAGAGCGGCCGAGGACGCGAGAAACCGGCGGCGGTCGAGCGTGTTCATGCCGCGCAGTGTGCCCGAACGCCCGTCCCAACGCAATCCACGGACGCTTGAGCGCCGGCACCCTCACCCGCCGGCGACCCGCTCAGAGCC
The DNA here is from genome assembly GCA_937891445.1 of uncultured Phycisphaerales bacterium. Lineage (GTDB taxonomy): Bacteria > Planctomycetota > Phycisphaerae > Phycisphaerales > UBA1924 > CALAFV01. The sequence continues at coordinate 152 of CALAFV010000420.1, forward strand.
ACCCCAGTTCAAGCCCTTTCAGAACCGCCCGCGTGCGATCCCGCACGCCCATCTTCGACAGAATGCTGGACACGTGGTTCTTCACCGTCCCCTCGGTCAGCCCCAGCGCATCGCCGATCTCGCGGTTGCTGTACCCGCCCGCCATCAGCCGCAGGATGTCGGTCTCGCGCGGCGTGAGCCCCGGCTCCGCCGCGGCGGAAGGGCCGGGCGCGGGCGTGATCTGCTTGAGCCCCTCCAGCACGCGCGTCGTTACCACCGGCCGCACATACGTTCCGCCCGCCGCGACCGTGCGGATCGCCTGCGTCAGTTCCTCGAGCGTCGCGTCTTTCAGCAGGTACCCCTTCGCCCCGCGCCGCACGGACTCCATCAGCGCCTCATCATCGTCGAACGTCGTCAGCATCAGCGCATGCGCCGCCACGCCCTTGGCCCGCAGTTCGCCGAGCACCTCCAGCCCGCTCATCTCGGGCATACGCACGTCGAGCAGCACCACGTCCGGCGCCAGTTCGCGAGCCAGACGCAGCGCTTCTTCCCCGTCCGCGGCCTCGCCCACGACGGCGATGCCGGGCACGCCACCAAGTAACTCCGCCAGCCCGCGCCGCACGAGCGTCTGGTCATCGACGACGAGCACGCGGATCGTCTCGCTCACGCCGCCGCTCCCGGTTCGGCCGGCAGGGGAAGGGTCACGGTCATGCGGAAACCCCGCCCGGGCGCGGTCTCCACGCTGACCTCCCCGCCCAACTCCGCGACCCGCTCGCGCACGCCCGCCAGCCCACCCCCGGGTTCGATGGCGGCGGCCCCGCGCCCGTTGTCCGCGGCATGCAGTTCGACGCGCCCCTCGCGGCGGGTGATGTCGATCGTCGCCTCCGTCGCTCCGGCGTGCTTGAGCGTGTTGGTGATGAACTCCTGAGCGCAGCGGAACAGCGCGTGCGCACGCGCCGCGTCGAGCCCCTTGACGCCCGGGTCCACTGTCGCCCGCACCGCCGGCGTGCTCCCCGCGGCGGCCGCGAGGCGCTCAACCGCCGCGCGAAGGTCCACCGGCGCGACGCCGCGCCCCTCCCGCACGACCCCGCGCAGGTCCGACAGGATCAGCCGCGCCAGCGCATGACACCCGCGCACCATCTCGCCCGCCCCCGCCGCCCCCGGTCCCGAGGCGTCGCACGCCGCGGCAGCCGCCTGGAGGTTGAGGCTCAGCAGCACAAGGTTGTGCCCAAGCGCATCGTGCAACTCGCGGTCGATCCTCGCCCGCTCGGCCAGCGCAGCGCTCTGCGCGAGCATCGCTTGCGTGGCCCGCAGGCTCTCGAGCGACGCCGCCAGTTCGGCCCTGGCCTCGGCCTCCGAGCGGGCCAGGAGTGACGCCCCGCAGGCGAAAAGTTGGAACACCGCGTACGCCCCGGCCGCCAGCGCCGCATACTCCCACGGCCACGCCGCGGCGTACCCGGCCAGCAGGCCCGCGGTCTGGAGCCCGACAAGCGCGAGCGCCCCGCGCCGGCTGAGCACATCCGCCGCCGCGGACGCCGAGATGACCAGCAGGATGCCGGTCGTCGCGATATTCGGCATCGGCGTGGGGATGAGCCAGTTCGCGACCAGCCCCGAGACCGCAAGCACCGCGACCATCGTGCGCCGCAGCCCCGCCCCGGCCCCCGGCGCCGCCATCGCCGAATACGCCGCGCCAAACACCGCGAACGCCGCGAGCCACGCGGCGATCGTCGGCCGCTCCAGCAGCACCGGATTGCGCACCACCGACGCCAGCACCGGCGCTCCGGCGACAACCCAGGTGGCGAAGCCGACGGTCCGCATCAACCACTGGCGGCGTGCTGTGCTCGGTCCGGCAGCCATCTCAACAAACTGTAACCCACCGCCGCCGGCTCCCCATCCGCACACCCCTGCCGGAAGTCATGCCCATGACTTCCGGCATCTGCACCGCGGCCGCGGCAGGGGTGACACTCTCCGCGTGCCCGCGACGCAAGTCGCCTTTGGGGGCGGGTGGCACGCAGGAGACCGTCATGAGACCCATCATCACCGCCACACTCACCATCGCGGCGCTCGCGGCGGCCGCCTGCACGCCCCGCGAAGCCGCGGAACTGGAACATCCGGCCGAGGGGGCGTCGAGCGCTGCCGCTCAGGGAACAACCGTCCTCGACCACGCCCGGACGCTCCCCGCGCTCCGGCCCGAGGGGAACCAACTCGCGATCCCGCTCGCGAGCACCGATGCGCACCCATGGCGGCCGATCCGCGACGGCATCACCGTCACCGGCGGCCCGTCGCTCCGCGTCGCGTACACGCGCAGCCGCTCCCAACCCGCGGGCACGGCGCTGGTGATCCGTCCCGGCGACCTCGCGGGCCTCAGGGAGTTCACCATCGCGGTCCGCGGCAACCGGTCGCAGTCGCTCTCCCTCACGCTGACGCAGGCCGACGGCTCCGTCTGGACCACGCCGCCGATCCGTGTCGCTGCGGACGAACTCCGCACGGTGCGTCTGAAGGCCGAGGACATCACCCTCGACCCGTATCAGAACGGCGGCGGCGCCGCTGGCGCTGCGTTCGACCCCGCGCAGGTGTGCATGCTGACGCTGCTGGACATCGGCGGGTACATGTCGATCACCGAGCCGCAGTGCGAGTGGACCATCGAATCGATGAAGGCGGTGCTGCGATGAAGAGAACCACCATGAAAAAAGCCGCCATTCTCGTCACAACCGTTGCAGTGGTCCTTGTCGGCGTGCTCGCCGTTGCGCAGCCGGACCATCCCGAGCGCAATCCGCAGGCGGTCGCCGCCGAGGCCGCGTTCTTCGACGCTCTCAACCGCGACCCGTCCCGCCGCGATGCGGCCGTGCGCGAGTTGTACGACGCGCTCCGCGCCGACCCACGCGATGCGCGAACGAACTTGTGGATCGGGATGGCCCATTTCTGGATCGCCGCCGAGGGTGACCGCGCCGACCCATCTCACCTCGCGGATCTCATCGTCGCCCGGCACTTCCTCAGCCGCGCCGCCGAACTCGACCCGCGCGACACGCGGATCCCGAGTTGGCTCTGCTCCGCCGAGCACGCCGTGGCCCTCGCCGAAGGAAACGCCGCGGCGGCAGCCGCCGCCGAGGCCCGCCTCGTCGAGGCCGCCCGCGCCGACCCGACATTCCACTCCGTCGCCCTGGCCATCATGCGGTGGAACCTGCCGCGTGATTCGGAGGGCTTCACCGAGGCGCTGGACACCCTCCGCAACGCGGCGACGGCGGACGAGGCCGACACGTCCGGTGTCAACATGCCGCGCTGGCCGCACAACGTCGAGGGCTTCTGTCTCGCGGCGGCCCAGTACGAACTCCGCGCCGGCCAGACCCGGCGTGCCGCAGTGCTGCTGAACTTTGCGCAGGAGCAACCTTCATTCAACACCTGGCCGTTCCGCGCCCTCGCGGAACGCACGATGGACGATCTGCCCGGCCTCGCGGCCCGCTACGCCGACGACGATCCCACCAACGATCCGCCGCTGGTCGTCGGCCCGCGCAGCGGCGTCAGTTGCCGCGTCTGCCACCAGGGGCCATGAGATGGGCTGAGGGGAAGGGGGGGTCAGCCGTACATCGCCGCGACGACGTCCGGCGACATCACAACTTCGCCCGCCATGACGCGCCGCAGCGCCTCGGCGATCCGGGCCATCTCGTCGTGCTTCGAGAGATACCCCCACGCGCCGGACTCGAACGCGCGGTCGATCAGTTCGCGGCGGACGTGACCGCTGAGCATCACGACCCGCGTCTCGGGATGCTTGGCGGTCAGTTCCTGCAGGGCGCGGAACGGGTCCTTGCCCGGCATGTCGATGTCGAGGAGCACGATGTTGGGACGCAGCCTCGCGGCTTCCTCGACCAGCGCATCCGCGCTGCGCAGCAGCCCGATCCAGAGCAGGTCCGGCTCCTGCGCCAGCCGCATCGCCAAGGCGCGGCCGACCTGCTCGTTGTCGTCCACGCCCAGCACGAGGATGAACGACCGCCCCGCGAGCCGCGCTACAAGTTCCGGTTCGCCTCCCGGGCCGCCCGGGCGAGGACCTCGCGCGCCTCGGTTGGCCGCAGGGGGGCTGAGGCCGCGATCACCCGCGGGTTGGTCGGTGTCGGCGCTGGCCCGAAGATGACAACGCGGCGACGCGGGTCCCCAGCGAGGAACGTCTCGATCGCCTCCGGCGAGTCCGGCGGGTCCGTGACCCAGACCAGACCAGAGGGCGCCGACGCCGGCGCTGCATCGGGTTCGAACCCCAGCGCCCGCAGCACCGCCGCGGTGAAACTCCGCGCTCGCGGGTCCGCAACGGAGATGGTCGCCGTCGGTTTGGCGCTCCGCTCGGCCGCCGGCAGCGTGATGATCACCGTGGTTCCCTGCCCCGGTGTGGATTCGATCTCCAGCCTCCCACCCGCCCGCTGGACGATGCCGCTCACCAGCGTCAGGCCCATTCCCGTGGAGATTCCACGCGTCTTGGTGGTGAAGAATGGTTCCAGGCATCTCGATCGAACCTCCTCGGTCATCCCAGGACCATTGTCGCTCACTCCGATGCGCACCTCGCGAGGCTTCGCGTCCGGCTCGCCTTTCGCGTCACTCGCCCGGGCCCAGACCTCGACCCGCCCGCCCCCCCGCGTCCGCAGTGCATCCCCCGCGTTCTGCACCAGGTTGAAGACCGCCTGCGTGAGGGGCGCGACGGCCACCCGCACCGGCGGCAGCCCGGGCTCGATCCGGGCCGAGAGTTCCACGCCGCTGGGCAGGGGGGTCCGCAGCAGCCCCGCGACGTCCTGCCACCACCGCGTCAGGTCGGTCGGTTCCTCCGAGGCCGCGGCCTCCTCCGGGTCCTTGGCGAGCAGGCGGAGGCCAGTGGCCAGTTGCCCAAGGTACTTCGTCGATTCCTTCACCGCCACTACGGATTCGCGCAACTCGGGGGGCACGCGGCTTTCGAGCAGTTCCAGGTGGACCCTGACCGGCAGCAGCAGGTTCCCCAGATCATGCCCGAGGCCCGCGGAGAGCGTCCCCAGCGAGGCCAGCCGCTCCGTGCTGCGGAGGTGCCGGTACGAGGCCTCTAACTCGGCGGTCCGCTGCTCGACCAGTTCATTCAGGTGATCGCGGTGCTGCTGGAGTTCCTCGGTGCGTTCCTGTACCTTGCGCTCGAGGTCGTCTCGCGCGGCCCGCAGTTCCGCCTCGGCGCGCCGGCGCCGCTGGATCTCGGCTTCCAGTTGCTGGTTCGCCTCACGGAGTTGGGCCGGGCTGGGCAGCAGCAGCGCCTTGGGGATCAGCGGCCACAGCGCGATCGCCGTCGCGATCGACGCCAGGCTCGTCGCCGCCTTCACGACCCCGTCCAGGCGGTACACCGGCTTCCAGATCGCCACGATGTTGAAGATGTGCGTCGTCCCGCACGCCAGGATGAAGACGGCGAACATCACGAACATCCAGTTGAAGACGAGGTCCTTGCGCCGGCGCACCAGGACGGCCAGCGCCAGGGGAATGGAGTAGTACGCCAGGGCGATCGCGGCGTCGGAGACGACGTGCAGCCAGATGATCTCCGGCTTCAGCAGCATGCACTGCTGGCGAGGGACGAAGTCGGCGTGCAGCAGCCGGGAGAAGAACGTGCCGATGGATTCGGCCGCGGCGGGCGCATCGGCGTGGTGGTGGTGGGCGTTCATCGTCGCGCCGGGTTCTCCGAGCGCCCCGCCCCGGACCAGCAAAACGCCGCAAGATTACAAGGCGGCCGGGGCGTGCGGGCAAACCGCGTCTTCATCTCACGCCCGGACACGCATATCCAAAAAGAACCCGCCGCCGGGGTTGCGGCGGCGGGCGGCGTTGCGCCAAGCGGAGAGGGAGGGATTCGAACCCTCGATACGGTTACCCGTATACGCGATTTCCAGTCGCGTTCCTTCAGCCTCTCGGACACCTCTCCGGTGTGTGATCGGGGGGCTGGGTGGAGAGTTTAGGCCCTTTGGCCCGGGCCGTGGGCCGCCGCCGCCGGGGGCGGGACGGCAGCGGCGGCCGGGTCCGGCAGGGTCCGGCGGGCCCGCTCGGCT
>CALAFV010000421.1 GCA_937891445.1 uncultured Phycisphaerales bacterium
CTGGCCGAGGCGCACCTGCGTCGCGGCGACCGCGCGGGGGCGGCGGCGGTGGCGTCGCGGCTGTTCAGCGCGTCGGTCGGGCCGGATCAGGAGTCGTCGTCGGGGGGCCAGGGGGCGCAGTACCAGCAGCGCCAGCAGACGTTCCTGTCGGCGATGTACCAGGCGGCGACGGCGCAGTGGGGGGCGACCTACTCGTGGGGCGGGCAGGGGCCGCGGAGCAACCTGGACCGCGGGGTGGATTTCTTCCTGCGCAACGGGCTGCGCGCGGAACTGGAGGCGGTGCTGACCGAGCAACTGGCGGCTCAGCCGCAGAACGCGTCGCTGAAGAAGAAGGCGGCGGACCTGTACGAGGCGCAACTCGGCAAGCCCGAGGCCGCGCTGGCGCTGCTGCGCGACCTGGAGACGGCGGAGTTCCCGATCGAGCAGCAGCAGTGGCTGGGGCAGTGCTCGCAGCGGGACTTCATGCGGATCCGGCAGTACAACCTCATCGCCACCAAGCCGGCGCTGCGCGACGCGGAACTGGCGGCGCTTGAGGCCAAGCCGGCCCAGTCGCTCACGCGCGACGAACTGATCGAACTGGCGGTCATCCGCTCGGCGCAGGGGAACGCGGCGGACGCGGCAGACCTGCTGGGACGCGCGGTCGAGGCGGACGGGTCGGACACGCTGGCGCGCGGCCTGCTCGTGGACCTGCTGGTGGGGGCGGAGCGGTTCGCCGAGGCTGAGCCGCACGCGCGGGTGCTGGTCGAGGCGCTGGGGCGGGAGCGCGAGGCGATGCAGGCGGGGATGATCGAGCGCGTGCGGCGCGACTTCGTGCGCTCGCTGCCTTTGGAGCAGCAACTGCGCGTGACGGAGGACCTGCTCGCGGACATCGCGGACAAGTGGACGCTCGGCAGCGCGTGGGGATGGTGGGTCGGGTCGGGGATGGTGCAGACGACGGGGTACCTGCGCGCCAAGATGACGCTGGGCACGATCCTGGCGGAGACGGGCCGGATGGAAGAGGCGCGGGCGGTGTGGGAGGAACTGGCCCCCCGGCGCGGCCCCGACGTGGACCGCTGGACGATGCTGGGCGACGTGGCCCAGGTGCACAAGCAGGAGGACGCGGCGTACCGCTATTACCGCGGCGCGCTGGAGGCCGCTCGCCGCGTGGCGGGTGACCCGCTGCTGCAGCAGATCTACGCCTCGACCGCGACGATGCAGGCGTGGTACGGCGAGGGGGCGGTGGACAGCACGTTCAACTCGATCGTCGCGGCGTTCGCGGAGCGCAACAACCTGCTGGAGTTGTACGACTTCCTGCGCGACACCGACCAGGAGTCTCGCGCGAAGCGGCTGGCGGAGCAGTACGACCTTGGCCCGGCGCTGAAGGAGCGGATGGCGGCGCAGGTCGCCGAAGCGCGGGAGGCGTTCCTGGCCTCGCCGGACGACCCGCTCCGCGCCAGCGTGCCGTACTTCGCGAAGGTGTGCAAACTGGCGGAGTTGTACGACCGCGAGGGAGACTGGGAGGGGGCCAGGCGGGTGTACACGGCCTACCTGGCCGACTTCCCGGACGAGTTGGGGCTGCTGAAACTGCTGGGCGAGGTCGCGTCGGCCCGGCTGGAGACCGCGGAGGCGATCGCGTGGGAGCGTGAGGTTCTGGAGTGCAAGGCGCGGCTGGCGCGGCGCGGGCGCGAGTGGCGCCAGCGCGAACTGACGCTGACCCCCTCGTGTCCCAAGGCGCTGGGGGCCGAGGCTCGCGACACATGGTCGTGGTCGATGCGGTGGCGGCGCAGCGTGTGGGGCTACCGCTGGGGCCGGGACGAACTCGACCGCGGGGCGTCGTGGATGCGGCTGGCTCAGTTGTACCTCGCCGATGGGAACACGATCGCCGCGGCGGACGCCATGCAGCAGGCGGTGGCCGAGGCGGGCGCCAGCCGCGGGGAGACGATCCGGCAGGTGGTGAACCTGATCCAGCGGCGGCAACTGACGGCGCAGATGCTGCCGGTGCTGCGGACGCTCGCGGTCTACGCGCCGTCCGACGAGCGCGTGCAACTGGCGTTCAGCGAGGCGCTGGAAGCCGCAGGCCGGCGCGAGGTCGCGGTGGAAGTGTGCAACCGGATGCTCCGCCGCGGCGTGTCCGACCTTGGGGTGCTTGCCGAGGTGCGGCGGCGCGTGCAGTCGCTGAGCCCCGAAGAAGCGCCCGAGGAGGCCACGCTGGCATCGCTGGAGGCCGAGGCCGCCGCGGACCCGGCGAACCTGCGGACGCGCCTGCGGCTGGCCAAGGCGTACTTCTACTCGCTGGAGGTGGCAAAGGCGGCGGAGATACTGGCCCCGCTGGCGCAGGAAGCGCCGCACCTGGAGGACGTGCACGACCTGCTCGTGGAGTCGTACACGCTCCTGGGTGAGCAGGACAAACTGATCGAGGCGCTGAAGGCGAAGATCGAGCGGATCAGCGACGACCGCGAGCGTCAGACGGCCCGCTGGCGGCTGGTGGACGAACTGCTGACGGCCGGGCGCACGGAGGAGGCGATCGCGCTCGTCCGCGACCTTGGGGACCCGAAGGACCCCTCGTCGTACGTGCGCGTCGCGACGCTGCTGCACTACTTCGGCCTGCACGAGGAGGCGATCGAGCGGCTGGAGCAGGTTGGCAAGAGCCGGTCGGCCCGCCCGTGGGGGCGCAGCGGCGCGGACTTCTCGGTGGCGCAGAGCCTGGCGCTGCGCGGGGACGTGGAGGGCGCGGCGGACAGGATCCTCGAAGCGATCGCCGAGCAGGCCGGGCAGCAGGTGCAGTACGGGGGCATGTACGGCTTCTACGAGTCGTCGAACAACCCGTTTGCGCAGGTGCAGTCGCTGCTGGTGCTCGAGCCGCGGCTGGCCGAGGCGCTGTCGCGCCGCCTGGAGGCGCAGCAGGAGGCGAAGCCCAGGGACCCGCAGGTGATCAAACTGCGGATGGCGCTCCACGACGCCATGGGGCGGCCCGACCTGGCGGAGAAACTGCTGGAGCAGGTCGCCGGGGAGGGAGCCACGGACCAGACGCTCGTGCTTCAACTCATCGACCTGGCGGTGGCCCGCCGGGAGTACGCGCGGGCGGTCGAGTTGGCGCAGCGGTTCATCGCGCAGCAGCCCAAGCCGATGCTCCCGCCGGGGGTGCCGCCGCAGTACGGGGCGTACATGGTGATGCAGTCGCCCCGCACGTTCATGGTGTGCAAACTGGGCGACCTGTACTGGGACATGGGGGAGCGGGAGAAGGCGTTCGAGGCCTACGAGCAGATCGTCGACAAGAAGATGGACCTGACCCGCGTGGCCTACGCAGGGATCTGCATGCTCCGCGGGCGGGTGCCCGAGGCGAGGAAACTCGTGGACGCGGCCCTGGCGGCTCAGAAGGTCAAGCCGGCGTACCTGCTGCGTCTGCGCGCGTTCATCGCGGCGGCGGAGGGGGACGTGGAGCGGGCGTACGACTGCCTGGCGCAGGTCGCGGCGATGGGCGACGCGGAGGACGACGACCCGATCGGGATGGGCGGGGGTCAGTCCGGGCTCAAGGAACTGGGCGTGCTCGCGCAGCGCGCGGGGATGTTCGACCGCTTCGTGGAGTTCGTGCGCGGGCGGATCGCCAAGGATCCGCAGGAGTGGGAGAACTACGACGTCCTCGCGGAGGCGTACCGCGACGCGGGGCGGCCCGATGAGGCGCTGGCGGTGCTGGACGAGGCGGAGCGCATCAGTTCGCTGGCGCAACGGGCGCTGGCGATGCGGCTGTCGTGGAGGCGGACGTGCGCGCCGGTGGAGGAACTGGTGGCGCTGTACCGGCGGCTGATCGAGATCTCCGACAAGTCGGTGCAGAGCGAGGATGCCAACCCCTACGGCTATCGGTGGGGCGGGTACCAGCCGGCGCGGGAGTACCGCGACCAACTCGGGAACCTGCTGTGGGACCTGGGTCGCCGCGAGGAGGCCGAGCGCGCGTGGTCGGAGCGCCTCAGCCCGCAGGAGGCGGAGACGCACCTGAAACTGGGCAGGCTGTACCGGGAGCGGGAGGAGTACGACGCGGCCCGCCGGTCGTTCGAGCGGGCGCTGGAACTGGACCCGGACAACACGACGGCCCACCTGGCGCTGGCGCAAGAGGCCGCCGCCCGGGGGGACCGGCGGGCGCTGCTGGAGCACATGCTCGAGTTGTTCGTGCGCCAGCAGAACGACCGCGAGATCGCCGAGCGCATGTACGCGTGGGCCGCGGCGCTGGCGGGGGATTCGGAGTTGTCGTCGTACCTCGCCGACGGCGGAGAGAACCCGCGCGCCCGCGAGATGCGGGTGATGCTCGCGGCGCTCACCGGCGACTGGGTGGCGCTCGAGGGGCTGCTCCGCGGGCCGATCGAGGCGGGGACGCACGACCCGCTGACCTGGCGCCTGTGGGCCGATTTGCAGCAGCGCCGGGGCAACTGGAAGGAGGCCGCCGCGGCGCTGGACTACCTGCGCCGCGCGCAGCGGACCACGATCGGCGAGCACCGCGACAAACTGCGGCTGGTGCTCGCCGGCAAGCAACTCAAGGAGGCGGCGGGCGGGACGCGCCAGGCCCAGCCGACGCAGGGGCCGGCCGGGGGCTCGGGGTACAGCAGTTCCTACTACGGCGGGTATTACTACGGATACGACGACTATTACTCGCCGTCGGCCGACACGCTGCTGCCGTCGATGTACGTGCGGCTGGGCGATTACGAGCGGGCCGAGCGGTTGTACCTGATCTCGGCGGCGAGCGGATACGGCACGCAGAGCCTTCCGGCGCTGGCCTCGGTGATGTGGGAGCAGGGGGCCAGGGAGCGGGCGCTGGAGTTGATGCGCTTGGCGCTGGTGCTCGGCGGAGGACGCGCCGGATCGGCGCTGCTGACGCAGTACGCCTCGATGCTGGCCGAGGCGGGGCGCGCCGAGGAAGCCGCGGCGCTGCTGGCGCGGGCCTACCGCTGGAGGGCGACGCGCGGACAGGACGTGTACGCCCTCATGTGGGGCGACAACAGCGAAGCGGAGTTCGAGCACAGCGGCGAGGCGACGCTCTCCAAGCAGTTGTACGAAACGCTGGCCCGATCCGGCCGCGCGGCGGAGTTCATCCGGGCGCTGGAGGCGGAGGCGGCGGCCGACCCGACCGATACGCGGCTGGCGAAACTGATTCTCAGCCTGCGCCGCCACGCGCGGCAGTGGGGCGAGGTGCGCGACGCGCTGGCGGCGCTCAGCGCCGCGCGGCCGCATGACCCGGCGGTCCGCCTCGAGCGGCTGCACACCGAGTGCCAACTCGGCCGGTGGGACGAGGCGCTGGCGACTCTGAAGCAGGTACGGCGAAACGACCCCGACAACGCCGACAGGTGGGACCTCTACGAGGCGTTCATCCGGTTGATGAAGGGCGAAGACGACCGGGCCGTGGAGGCGGTGGCACGCCTGGCCGGGCCGGATGTGATCAACTCGCGGGCGCCGGACCTCGCCGTGCCGACGGTGCTGGCGGCGGCGAGGCGGCTGGACCGGCTCGCGGAGTACCTGGAGCGCCAGCGGAACCACGGCGAGATCGACGCGGTGCGCACCGACCTGCTCGTGCGCACGTGGGCCGCGCTGGGGCGGTGGAACGACGCGCTGACGCTCGCGGCGGACGAGTTGTGGAAGACGGAAGAGGCGATCTCCGCCTCCTCGCCGTGGTACGCGACACTGTGCTGGCTCTCGTCCAGCGCCTCGGCTTCCGGGGTGACGCTGTCGCCGCCGGCGGCGCGGCCGGCGGATGCGGC